>JABXKD010000009.1:57697-65686 GCA_013375475.1 Promethearchaeota archaeon | reverse complement strand
CACTGGAATCTGGATCATGTTTTTTGGTTTAATTGGTTTTCTAGCACTCCCTTATCAAGCTAAAGGGGAAGAAAAGATGTTACAAGAGATTTTTGGTGAGGTTTATGAGGAATATGCATCTAAAACTGGTCGATTCTTTCCAAAAATAAAAAGGATTAACAAAAAATAGGTTAATACCTGTAAAGACTTTTATAGATCTATTTACTTTGAGCTTTCATAATCGATAATCAATTGTATTAATCATTGATGAAATAGGGAGAGTTCAACTAAAATGTTCTCGTATTAATTTTTTGGCTTAAAATCCAAAGAGATCGAGTTCATACAGTATCGTGAACCAGTAGGTTTAGGTCCATCATCAAATACATGTCCCAGATGGCCTCCACAGTTACTGCATAATACTTCCGTTCTTCTCATGCCGATACTATTATCTTTAGCTTTATCGACATTAGACTCTTTAATAGGGGCTGAAAAACTAGGCCACCCCGAACCAGATTTGAATTTAGATTTTGAATCGAAAAGAGGTGTCCCACATCCCGCACAATAATAAATGCCTTTTTCCTTATTATTCCAGTATTTTCCTGTGAAAGGTCGTTCAGTTCCTTTTAATCGTAGTACGCGATACTGTTCCTCTGTTAATTTTTCCTTCCATTCTTGTTCTTTTCTAGTTTCATTTTCTGTCATCTTAATTAAATCAAGAGAAGTAGAATTATTATATATTGTTCTTATATCCTTTTAATTAAAGCCAAATTCTGTTAACAAATTGAAGCTAAAAAGAGAGGAAAGAGTTTAAAATATTATTCATACACTTAAATAGTCTAATTCTGTATCAAAATTTTTAATTGGTTTCGATTTTTATTAATATCAATATTATTATACCTTAGAAACAAAAAAAATGAATCATAAAAAAATACTGGATCCATGGGGGTCTTCTAATCCTTTAGAAGACGAGGATTACGAGAGAATAATAAGAGAATTTGGAATTGAAGAAGTCAACGATGTTTTAAGACAGAAGTTAATAAAAAATAGATTTTTCAGAAGAAAAATTATATTTGGACATCGCGATTTAGGAGATGTGTTTAAAGCAATTGAAGAAAACAAACCATGGGCTGTAATGAGTGGTATTAAACCCTCTGGACCGTATCATTTAGGGACTTCAACTACTGCTTTGGAAATCGTGGAATTTCAGAAAATGGGGGGAACCGTGTATTATGGCATAGCGGATATTGAATCTTGGGAAGATAATGGAATTCCTTACGAAGAAGCGGAGCCAAATGCGGTAGACAATCTTGCTGATATATTAGCGTTTGGATTGGATCCTTCGCCAGATAGAGCATATATTTGGAGGCAATCGAAAGAGCCATTAGTTCAGGATATTTGCTTTAAAGTAAGTAGATTAGTAACTCAAAACATGTTAAACGCAATCTACGGAGAGAAAACATTTGGGCTTTACTTAGCCGCTCTGATACAAGTAGGGGATATAGTTCTTCCTCAAGTGAGAGAAGGGCCACAACCAACTATAGTTCCAGTAGGAATTGATCAGGATCCACATATAAGACTTACAAGAGATCTTACACGTAGGTATTATAAAACATTTTTCTTACCTGGAGCAACATATCATTATCTTTTAGCAGGGATAGATGGAACAGATAAGATGGCAAAGAGAAATCCTAATAGTTCTTTCACTTTCAACGAATCTTTAGAATCAATAGAAAAGAAAGTTAAGGGTGCTTTGACGGGGGGACGTAAAAATAAGAACGAACAACAGGAACGGGGGGGAGAACCTGGAAAGTGTATGATTTATAAAATGTTAATGTATCACTTTGAAGACGATGACGATATATTAGCTGATGAATTTGAAAGATGTGTTAAAGGAGAATTATTATGCGGTGAACATAAAGCAAAATGCGTTGAAAAGGTCTTGAAGTTTATTGAGCAACACCAAAAAAAGAAAGAAAAATTTACTGATAAAGCGAGAGAACTTTTAAAAATAGATTAACATATGATTAGGATCGCGTTAGTAATGGTTTTATTATTTCTATTAATTCAGACATAAAATCCGAAAATTTTTCTAAAAGCGGTTCCTTTAGCATTTCTTTAATAACTACTGAAACAAAAAGTGACTCATTTTCTAGTTCAATTCTATGCAGATACGAGATTAACTCGTCCCCTATAGAAGATAAGGCGTAATCAGTTTCATAAGATTCTTCTTGCATCCTCTTAAGTAAAAATAAGTGTTCTTTAATGCTTTCTACAAGTTCGACATATATTTCAGGCTCGATAATGTCCTTGTAATACTCACTTAATATTATGCCATTTTTATCAAATAAAATTAACGATTCACTCTTAAATTGGAAGAGATACTTTTCTAGCAACTCAGAGAGCGCGAAAAACTTTTCGTCAAATACGGATAATCCATACGAAATCAACTGTATTATTGAGATTATATCGTAAATTGAAGTTTGTTGAAATAATATTTTAAATGAGGGGTATTTCTTTAATAAATGCACTCTTAGCGATTCTATTTCTTCAATCAATCCTTCATTTCCGCTGAGTTCAGGATCAAACTTATGAAAGCTAATGATAAGAGGGACATCCATCTTATGCTTTTTAAAATTCTGTAATATCATATCTAAATACATGAGAGAAGTTTCGATTCTTTCTTTATCTTGAATATCAATAATGTAGACAAGCAGGTCCGTGCCAGAAAAATAAAGCTCTTGTTTATCCTGATACAATTTTCTATACTTTTCTTGCCCGCCCATATCCCAAAAAACTATTCGATTTTTAAGAAATTCTGTTGCTTGGTATTCAACTCGAATAGTTGGAGTAAGGGATACAATATCTTTTTGAAAATCATATTTTTTATTTAGTGCCGTCAGGATTGATGTTTTTCCTGCATTGTCCAATCCAGCTACAACAACTTTAATCAATTTTTCCATAATCTCAAACCAGTACTCATCAAAAATATATCAAAATTTAAAAAAGCCCATAAAACGTTTTTTAAATGAAGAATATAATGAAATTTTTTAGTTATAAGTGAAATTCATTATTTTTAATCTTATTGTCTTTTTCTTATTTGCGTCCTTCTATCTCAAATCTCCGGATAATACTCGAAAAATACTTACATGACACTGCTATTTTTTATTGATCATTATTTTAATTTGGTCAAAATACTAATTTAAAAAAGAGGATTTAATTGATAGAAGAAGAAAACAACTTTTTGGAATTTTTAAAATACCAAATAATTCAGAAGAATAAATTTGAGCACGTGATCCGCAAAATTCCACTCTTTAAAAGCATGATACAAGAACGCCATAAAACTATCGTAAAGATGATAGATAAATTTGAAGATGCGCGGCGTCGAGAAGTTTACAACATGCTTGTTGACGAGTTTAACAATATATCAAAAAGACTATAATTTTTTTTCATTTTATTTTTAAATAACTATTCCCCTATAACACTCACAAAAATTTTTCTTTCTCTGCCATGTTCGTCAGACTCCAAGAAGATTACCTGCTGCCATGTGCCCAGGATTAACTTTCCTTTATGAAATGGAAATGTCTGGGAGGTTTTGAGGAGGAAACTTCTTAGATGTCCTGCCCCATTATAGTCGTGCCAAGTTTTGTGGTGCGCGTAATCTTTTTTGTAAGGGATTATTTTTTCTAGAAATTCCTCAATGTCATGTTGGACCAATCCGGGTTCGTATTCGATAGTAGATATTGCACCTGTTGATCCCGCAACATGAACATTTACGATCCCATTTTTCAACCCAGATTTTTCAATTGCATTTTGAACTTGGGAAGTAATATTTAAAACATCACAATAGGCTTTAGTTTTTAAATCAAACGTTTCTAATATAACGGTCATGATTTCTTTCAGCACTTAGTTATTTTTAATAATAAATTTAATTAATTATCTTAATTTAAAACTATATATATTACAGAACTTATTAGCTTCTTGAATTAAAATGGCTGACAAACTAGATGAATTCTTAAAAAAAATTCACGACTCGAAAAACAACATTCCACTTTATATTACAATAATCGTGCGCCCCGGTAAAAAATTAATAGATTTTAAAATAAAAAAGGAAGAAGAAAATATTTTAAGAGTAATTGCTCATGAAGAGAAAACTACAGGTTACTTTATTCATTCATTTCACATACCAATAAAAAACCTTGGGCTTTCTCCGGACTCTAAAGATAAAGAAATTCTCGCAAATCTATCTAATCCGATTAAAATACCAAATAAAGCGACTAAAGCGTTTGTAGAAGATATCCTAAGGAAATATATTAATATTTTACCGGAGAAAAAGAAGCATTACTTCAAAACGGAAAGGTACAAGAAAAAGAAGGAACACCAAACTGGAGTTAAATTAAAAGGTTTTTAATTATTTTATCGTGCTTCCAATTGGCACTATTTTTCCGTTTCTCTCGTCTATTTTTAGTAAGAAGGGTTCACCGTTGTGGTCAGCCGCTAAAATCATTCCGTGACTTTCTAATCCCATAATGTTTTTTGGTTTAAGATTGGTTAAAACTACAATTTTCTTATCGACTAACTCCTCTGACGAGTAAAACTTTGAAATTCCAGTAATAATTTGTCTCAAATTTTTCTCACCGCAATCCACTTGTAATCGATATAGATGTTTAGATTTGGGAATCTTTTCACAAACTTTGATTGATCCGACGCGTAAATCTAGTTTCGTGAAATCACTATACTCTATCATTATTCATTATTACCCCTTAAAGGCATACCGTTTAATTCCACAAACTCGTCTCGTTTTGGTTTCTTTTCTCGATAAGGATTTCTCAAATCTTTGATTTTTCTAGCAAACGTAATATAGCCCGTATGCCCAATCATTCGAACTTCGGGATGAGTAGCGTTTTCTTTTACCTGAAATTTCCTTTTTATTAACTCATAAGTATTTATTTCATAAAATCCGTTCTCCTTTAGAGCAAAGGTTGTTTTTTTAACTTGTTCGATTGTTGGTGAAAAAGAAACTAAAGTTCCACTGAATTTAAGATAGTTTTTAATTTTTTCAATTGCTTTCCAGGGTTGAGGCATATCTAAAACAACAGAATCAACATTCTCGTGTTTTAAATCATCGATTAAAATATCTCCATATTGAATTGAAACGAAATCTTGCAAGTTAGCTTTCACAACATTACTTAAAGCCCTTTTCAAGCTTTTTTCTCTGATATCGTAAGAATAAATATATCCATCTGGGCGGACATAATTTCCTAAAATACAGGTTAATGCTCCAGATCCACAACCCGCTTCTACTACTTTACTACCCGGTCCTATTCCAGAATATACTAAGATCAACCCTGCATCTTCGGGATATATTATTTGAGTTTTGCGACTCATGTGAAGTACGTAATCGGAGGGTAAAGGTTTAAGAACATAAAATTTATATCCTTGAGCCTCATGTGGATGAGAAAAAACTACGGAACCAAACGGTTTTCCAATAATTTCATTGAATTTAATGATACCTTTATGAGTTTGAAATTCTCCCTCTTCTTCTACAGTAACCAACCATTTTCTCCTATTATCAAGAATCAAGTAAATTAAATCGTTCTTTTTTATTATTTCTTCTGCCATAATTAGCCCTATATTTAAATATAGATTTTCTCTTACAATATTAGATTTAATCTAATGCTTTTGTGTGTATAATTTTACTTAAATGTCATTTTTCTTTGCCAATTAGAAAAATATAAACGAGATTTTACAAAAAATATAAAATCAATGGTAAATTGAAATACTCAATCATTGTTTATGCAACCTTTTTTATAAATACTCGTTAATGAATTTATCTATGAGTAGGGCCAACACAAATATATCCCAAAGTTCAAAAAATTCTTTTAAGGAACTTCAAAATCAAATTGAAGAATTTAGGCAAAAACGGGACGATTTAAATAAGAAAACTAAAGGATATATTAAACAATTACAAGATATTGACGTTAAGATTGAGGAAAATTTAACTATTGCAAAAGACGATTATAAAAAGAAGCGCGATTATTGGAATAGTAAGGTAAAGAATTTAAAAGATAAAAAAATCGAATACAAAAATATACTGGATAAATTTATCGAAGAAAAAAAAACTATTCTTAAAGAAAGTAAAAAAGGAAAAGATACTAAGAAATACGTATCAATTAAGCAAATTGATAAGAAAATCGAAAATTTAGAAAGAAGAATTGAAATCGAGAATTTAGATATTCTTGAAGAAAATTCAATGGTAGATGAAATCAGAGATTTAGCTCGTATTAAACAAGAGTTCTTAGCTGAGCAGCAAAATACCGATTTTTTTAAAATAGAACGTAAAATTCAAATTGTTAAAATAAATTTGAATAAGATCTACGAACAACTAAATAAGTGGTCAAATAAATCTCAAGATTACCACTCTAAGATGCATGATATTTACCAGACTGTCAACGAATTAAGAGAGAAAAAGAAGACCTTGGAAGAAGAATTAATAGAAAACAAAAAAGCAGCAGATATATACCATGAGAAATTTTTAAGGGTTATGAGTAAAATTAAAAAAGAATCAAAAGGGAAACGCCCTACTTATGCATCTAAAAGACCAAAACCATCTAGAGAACGAAGCACATTTAGAAATGAAGAGTTAGAGAAATTGAAACAAGAAAAATTAGCTGTTGCTTTAGAAAAGCAGAAATCGGGTAGAAAATTGAATTTGTACGAAGCGCGGTTAATCCTAGAAAGTTCTAAAGATTAAAGTTAATGCAAAATTGCTTCCGTTATTCCATTCCAATAATCTAATTTTAGTTTATAGATTTACCGAACACAATTTTTGCAATGTCAATATATTAGTTTGTAAATTACCGATTCCTTTTAATACATACTTCTTAGAAAATGCTGTATTTAGCGACGATTAGCCATAAAACTTTCGAACTTGCCAAAAGGTTTAAAACAATTGGAATTTTATTTTTTTTTATTGTTTAAATTAAAATAAGAAATTGATTTGATTAAAATTGAAAAAGAAAATAGAAGAAATTAGAAATCTCTTGCTTAAACATAACGAATTATTCAGTAACTCTATCCCCTTAATAGCTTCAGAAAATATTACTAGTCCCGCTGTTGACGAGGCTTGTAATAGCGATTTCTCTCATAGATATGCGGAAGGATGGGTTGGAGAACGAGTTTATGCAGGTTGTAAATATATTGATATTGTCGAAGATATCTGTATGGAACTTGCAAAAGAATATTTTAAGTGTATTCACGCTGATGTAAGACCTATATCGGGCGTAGTAGCAAATTTGGCAATGTACAACGCGTTTACATCGGAAAACAATGGAAAAATGCTGATTATGCCCATTCCAAAGGGGGGTCATATATCTCATGCACCTAAATTTACGAAGAGCGGGATGGCAATTTATGGTACTGCTGGAACCGTACGTGGATTGAATATTGAATATATGGCTTTTGACAACGATGAAATGAATATCGATCCAGACGCCACCGCTAAAATAATTAGGAAATTTGAACCCGAAATGGTACTTTTTGGTGGCTCTGTATTTCTTTTTCCACATCCAGTTAAGGAACTTAGTGAAGTAGCTAAGGAAGTTGGTGCGTATACGGGATATGATGCAGCCCATGTCGCAGGTTTGATAGGCTCTGGTTATTTTCAAGATCCGTTAAGAGAAGGTGCCGACGCGATGACGATGAGTACCCATAAAACACTTCCAGGACCTCAACACGGAACATTTGTATCAAATAGGGAGGATTTAATTGATACATTAAAACATTGCATGTTTCCTGCGCTATTATCTAATCATCATCTACATAATGTAGCAGGTTTGGCTATTACATTTGCAGAGATGTTAGAATTTGGTAAAGTTTATCATAAAAATGTAATTAACAACGCAAAAGCTTTAGGACAGGCTTTATACGAAAGAGGTATAAATGTGCTCATGGAACATAAAGGCTTTACCGAATCTCACCAAATTGTTGTTGATATTACTAATTTAGAAAAAA
>JABXKD010000009.1:0-57600 GCA_013375475.1 Promethearchaeota archaeon | reverse complement strand
ATATATTGGTTTAGGGGGAGATATTGAGAGGTTATTAGAAGATGCAAATATAATTATCAACAGAAACCTCTTACCATGGGATATCGCACAGGGTAGACACTATAAAAATCCCGGTGGATTAAGGTTGGGAACCTCAGAAGTTACACGCCTTGGAATGGGTAAAAGTGAAATGGTAGATATAGCAGATTTCTTCAAAGATTTACTAATCGACAAGAAAGATCCTAAGAAGGTTAAAGAAGAAGTTGTTGAATTTAAAAAACAGTTTCAAGAAATACACTACTGTTTTCAATCTCCAAACAAAGCTTATGAATACATGAAATTTTACTAATTATTTCTTTTATTTTATAAATGTTTGAATAATTAAGATTTAATTCCATTTCTTCAGGTAAATTCCCCCTGTATTAGGCTATTGTCATTTTAAAAATTTTTAAGCCTAAATTTCTAAACGTGCGTTTCGGTAATCAAAAATGTTTATAAAGCTATTTTTGATAATATAACTTAAAATGAAATCCTATTTACAATGAAATTATGAAATCTATTCAACAAGATAATATTGAGGATTATTATATTTGGACAAATAAACTCACCAAAGTTTATGGAACTGGTACAAAAAAAGTACTCGCTGTAGATGGAATAGATTTTACAATGAGGTCAGGAGTTCATGGATTTTTAGGTCCAAATGGTGCTGGAAAGACATCAACAATTAACATGTTAATTGGAGCTATTTCAATTACAGAAGGGAATGCTTTTTTAAAAGGTAAAAAAGCTGGTACTAAAAAAGCTAGAGAATTTATAGGATTTCTCCCTCAAGATCCTGCTTTTTATGAAAAACTTACGGGACTAGCATATTTAATTTTTTTAGCACGTATGAATTCGATTCCTAAAAACATTGCAAAACAAAAAGCACTGAATTTACTGAAATTTTTTGATTTGATGGAAGAGAAGGATCGGAAAATCAAGACTTATTCTATGGGTATGAAACAAAAAATTGGATTAGCAGCGGGATTAATACATAATCCTAAACTCTTAATTTTAGATGAACCTACGAGCAACTTAGACCCTCTCGTAAGAAAAAAAATTATTGATTATGTAAGGAAAATCTCAAAAGATATGAGTATTTTTATTTCAAGTCATGTGCTTTCTGAAGTCGAACAAATGTGTGATAGAGTCACCATCATCAATAAGGGGAAGATCAAATTAACTGATACTATACAAAATGTTAAAAAGTGGTTTTCTAATTTTACTAATCTCTATGTAATTGATACCAATTCTAATGAGACATTCCTATCCGTGATTAAAGAATTAAAAATAATAACAAATGCTTGGATTGATGAAAAAGAAAAAAAAATTTATGTCAATACTAATGATATCGAACAATTTCAAAAGGAAATACCAAAATTAATTATCGAAAAAGAATTAATTCTAAAATCTTTTTATCAACCCGAATCAAGTCTTCAAGATGCATTTTTGGAAATTATAAATAAAGACGAGGGTAAACGAAATGGATCATAAAATTATAAAATCTGAAATTGGGGAAGAAACTACGGATAATATAGATATGAAGGACGAGAAATCGGGGTTAATGATGAATTTAACAACACCAAGCGTTATTCTTTTTAAAAAAACGTTATTTAAAGACATGTTTAAATTTCCCAAATTACTCGTTTCTATAATTCTCATGGTTTTAGGTCCTTTAATGGCTATTCTTATGATTCCTCCTGGTTTTGAGTTATATTACACTTCGTTAAACGATTACCTTGGTTTAACTTACAGTTTTTACACATACAGTATAATGTTCCCAATCATACTTACTGTTGTTGGTGCACCTCTTATTGCAGAAGAGCTAAAATCTGGAACGATGCTAACGCTCATAAGTAAGCCAATTTCAAGAGGAGAAATATTGGTCACAAAGTATCTCGCACTTACCTGTTTCGGATTTTTAATTAACATAGCATCGCTATCTCTAATAACTTTAATCGCCCCATTAAAATATGCTTTTGAGGGTGTGGCAGAATTCTTCGTTATAAATCTGCTTTTTTCTCTTATAGTTCAATTATTCTTTCAGAGCATCGCATTTGGTTTTTCCTGTTTGTTTAAAAAGACGCGAAATGCTATATTATTACCCTTATTAATTGTTATCGTTACGTTTTTTGTTTTAATGACTTTTCGACCAATGTTTATGTATATGTACATAGGTGATAGTGAGGTTCCAATATATGTCCAATTTCAATTGTTCCATTTTGATTTAGCCTATCATTTGTTCAATGCGTACATAGGAATTTTGAATATCATTTCAGGGGGAGTTTCTGAGAGTATGATGTATTTTCTTTACATGTTTGGTTTATATACTCAAGAATTTGATGAGTACACGTGGGAGATCTCTTTTACTCGTAATGATTATTATTCACCTTTAGGATCGTTCATTTTTCTACTCTCAATAGCTATTGGGTTATTACTTTTAGGATATTTTCTCTTTAAAAAGCGAGATATTTCGAGATAATAATTATTTCTTATTTTAATTAATTAGTCATACTTCGATTTATTATACTCACACTTATTCAAGCTATTACTTTTATTAGGAATATTAAGTAATGTTATGTTAATACATTTTAATATCAATTGGTCAACCAAACCTTTTTTTAATTTAAACAGTAAAATTTATCTTAAATTGCATATTTCTACAAGTAATTAATGCATTATTTACAAGTGTAAAGCTGTTAAAGACTATGATCCCCTTAAAACTTGATGTTCTTGACCAAACTGAACACAAATTAGTGTTGGTAGTTGAAGGTATCTCAATTGAAATGATTAACGCTCTAAGACGAATTATACTTACAGAGATACCGGTCATGGCAATTGACGAGGTTATTATTTTAAAGAATGATTCTCCGCTATATGACGAAATTATTTCTCATAGACTTGGACTCATTCCTCTTAAAACAGATTTAGATGTATATAAATTGCCACAAGAATGCGAATGTGGTGGATTTGGGTGTCCGTTATGCCAAGTTTCTTTAACCTGCGAAATTACTAATACCACTAATACCCCTTTAGAGATATACTCTGGTGATTTAAAATCAAATGATCCAAAGATAATACCGGTTGATCCTAACATCCCAATTGTTAAGATTGATAAGAATGATAAGGTAATTATCGAAGCCTATGCAATCTTAGGATTAGCTAAAGATCATGCAAAATGGCAAGCCGTTTCAAATGTGGCTTATAGACATTATCCCTTGGTTGAATTTGATGGAAATTTATTTAAAGATCCAGAGGAAAATCGCTTAATAGTCAAGATGTGTCCTGAAAAGCTATTTAAATTAACCAATAACGAATCTCTAAAACTAAAAGAGGATTATTGGAAGTCATGTAATTTATGTATGTCATGTAAGAATAATTCAGATGATAAAATTAAAGTTAATCCTAAAGAAGATGTATACATTCTGTCAATAGAAAGCGATGGCGTTTTAGAATTTAAAGTATTAATTCGCCAGATTTTTAAGATATTTAATGAGAAGATTGATGAATTTAGCACAAATTTAGAGGAACTTGACGTAGAATCATAAATCTTCAAAAAATTTGCGTTTTATTGCTACATCGAAGATATTTTCCAATCTTGAACTAAACCTAAAAACTAATTATAACTTCCTAATTAATGTGATCTTTTTTAAAATAAAAACCATTTCACTTAATTGAATGAACCTTCCAGCAATCATTTTAATATTGGTTTTATTTGCAATTTTAATGGGTTTTTTTTCTCAAAATAAATTTGACTACTTCCCTATTGCCTTAATTATAGGAGCAATCGCAGTAGTTGCAATGCTCACCATTTGGAATGTTAAAGAGGAAGAAATTCTTGGGTTTATCAATTTTAACACATTAATTTTCATATTTGCCATGCAAATAGTTATCTATTTTGCAACTCATAACCGGGTTTTGGAATATTTCGCTATTAAAATGATTCATATCACAAAGGGAGATAACCGCTTATTTTTCTATATTATTTGTTTATTTACAGGCACTATGGTTGCCTTCATTGAGGACTTAACCCTTTCATTGATATTAATTCCGTTGATTTACAGAACCTGCCGAGCTTTAGAGATTCCTGCAGGTACTTATATGATGGGAATGACCATTACGATAAACGTCGGTGCTATCCTCACACCTATCTCAAGTTTAAAAAACCTCATCATCGGTGAGGAATTTGGATGGGGTTTTCTAGAATATTTTGCTAATATGGGCATTTTATTCTTAATTTCACTAATATCCACCATTTACTTGATAGATCGGTTAATTTTAAAAAAAGAAGAAAAGCCAACTGAAAAGAACAAGAAGATCCTAATATCAATGCTTGACCCCAGTATCGTTATCCGAAGTAAAACATACTTTACTACAACAATTTTAATTGTTCTTGCAACTTTCACGTTTATGTTCTTAGGATTCAACCCTGCCCTTGTTGCTATCATATCCGCAGCGATTCTTCTTCTAATTCAATATAAGGATACTAGTTTCTCGGACATCAAAAACGAGATAGTATGGAAAATTATCATAGTTTTTGCGATTCTGTTCATCCTTTCAAATTCTTTATCATTTTTTGGTTTTTCAGAGTTAATATCAACAGGATTGGTAAATTTGCTAAATGACAATATTTATCTAGCAGTATTGATAACATTAGGTATATCTTCTCTACTGTCTGCTTTTCTTGCCGGTACACCTGTTACCATTATTCTTCTCCCGATTTTCTCGGTATTCATAGGCAAGGGTTTCTTTCCTAATCCGATAATCATTGCTTTTATAAGTGGTGTTAATATGGCGGGCAATTTTTTACCACAAGGTTCAGCCTGTGATCTTCTTACCCTAACTTTAGCAAAAAAGTATAAAGTGGAAAATTTGAATTACAGACGTTTACTAAAAAACGGTGCCTTTTTCGCAATGATTCATTTTTTTATAATTTTAGGATATACGATGCTTTATACTTTAATATTAAGTTAAGAGTTTATTGTCTTGCGAACGTGAATAAACTTAAGAAAAAAAATAATTGATTCTTACTGATTACTTTCTGAGCATAAGAATAAAAGACAATTAAATAAATCGAAAAAATATTTAAGTTTTGGGCAATTCTCAAGATTAATTTTCTAGTAATTAAACAAATGAGCACAAAATGAGTCATCGAATTACGGGACCAAGTAATTATTACAATCGGAAGCTGATTCGCGAATTGTGGAAGACTAAAAGAAGAATTTGGAGAAAGGTATCAAAAAAACTTTCAGGAGCTAGGAGAGATCGAGTAGAAGCGAATCTCTATAGAATCAATAATAAAACAAAAGAAAATGATGTAATAGTTGTCCCCGGTAAGGTATTAGGTGTTGGTGCTATTGACCATAAATTAACTATTGCTTGTCTAGATTGTTCTAAAGCTGCTCAAAAAAAAATAGAATCTTCAGGCGGTAAACTTTTATCGATAGAAGAACTATTTGAGCAAAATCCCAAGGGGAAAAATGTAAAAGTTTTTTATTAAAAATATAAATTCGAGAGAGAGTCAAATGCAAGAATACCTTTTAATGGACGCGAAGAACAAGATTTTAGGAAGGTTTTGTAGCCAAGTAGCTAAAAAGGCGTTATTGGGAGAAAAAATCGTCATAATAAATGCTAAAGAAGCTATAATTAGTGGTTCTAAGCGGGATATTCATGAAAAATATTTAAACAAATTAAATATTAGCACTGCAACTAATCCAAGGCGCGGACCTTTCTGGCCGAGAAGACCTGATACATTTATGAGGAATGTAATTAAGAAAATGCTTCCAACGAAAAAAATTAGAGGTAAGGATGCATTAAAACGCGTACATGTTTATATCGGAGCAATTCCGGAACGGTTTCAGAATAGATATCAAACATTAATCCCAACGGAAATACCATTTTCAGATAAAAAAAGACTTTCCTATTACAACAAGTATATTACTCTAGAAAATCTTTGTTCGAGAATTGGTTGGAACAAATTAGAAATTGAGGTTTAAAACTTATGTCAGAAAGAACAAAAGTAATTCAATCTTCAGGAAAAAGAAAAACAGCAATCGCTCGAGCTGTGCTAAAATATCCCGCTAAAGGACAGATTAAAATTAATAATGTCCCGCTAGAAAACTACGAACCCGATATCGCAAGAATGCGTATTCAAGAAGTTTTTGAAGTTATCGATCATCCTAAGATAGAAAAGTGCGATATTAATATATCTGTAAAGGGGGGTGGAACAATGGGGCAGACTGACGCCGTACGAATTGCTATTGCTAAATCCCTTAATAAATTTATTGGTACAAAAACTATTGAAAAGTCTTTTAGAGAATACGAAGAATCATTACTTTCTGGAGATTCAAGGAGAACTGAACCAAAGCATTTTGGTGGAAAAAAGGCTCGAGCAAGAAGACAAAAATCTTTTCGATAATTTAAAGGATTTTGGTATTATTCTAATTTATCAACTTTCGCTCCCAACTTTATGATGTCCTCAATAAAATTTGGGTAGGAATCTTCAACAACCTCAATATCGGATATTTGGGAAGGTGTATTAGCAAACAAGGACGCAATTGTAAGTGCCATAACGATTCTATGATCATTTTCATGACTTATAATAGAGCCTTCTAACTGATCGCAGTGAAATATTGTGAGAAAATCTTCTCCTTCTTTTACCCTAACACCCATTTTACTTAAACCTTGGGCGATTAGTGAAATTCTATCGCTTTCTTTACCCCTAATGTTTGAAGCGTTATAAAGTTCTGTCTTGCCCTTTGCAAATGCTCCAACAACAGATAGGATAGGGAATAAGTCGGGAGTATCTTCGATATCAACAGCTATACCTGTTAAGGGATATTTACTTAAATTACCAGTTACAGTAATACTTTTTTTATCCCTAAATACTTCAATTTTAGCTCCCATCCTCCGAAGTATCTCAATTATTTTTCGGTCGCCTTGGGGTTTGTCAAAATTGAGATTATTTATAATTACTTTCGAGTCTTCCGGGGAAAGGATAGCAGCGACGATCATAAAAGAAGCTGATGAAAAATCACCAGGAATTTCGTAAGTTTGGGCTCTATAATTTTGTTCACAAGATATTATATATTTACCAAGCTTGCTTTCGTTTAAATTTTCTTGAATGTTAATTCCAAATGATTTTAATACATCTAAAGTGATTTTTACATAAGGATATGATGTGATAGGAGATGTTATGTTTATCGTAATAGAATTAGTCTTTTTACATGTCAATAAAGGGCATATCATTAGTAAAGCGGTTATAAACTGGGAGCTTATATTTCCTGGTAATTCTATTGGGCTACAATTCTTCCCTTTACGCTTGATCGTTAAAGTTTCATCAAATAATTCGTAATTTCCCCCAAGCAATTCTAAAGCCTTTAGTAACGGTATAATAGGTCGCCTTCTTTTTAGAAACTCTCCCGAAAAAGTAAGCCCGCCCTCAATCAACAAAGCTAAAGCGCAAAAGATCCGAAGAGAAGTCCCAGAATTCTTACAATCTAGAGTTTTATTAATAGCTTTTATTTTTCCGGAGCTACCTTTAACCATATAGGTATCTTCTGATACTTTTGTAATTCTATGACCTAATGTATTTAAAATTTCAATTGTAACTTTTACATCCCCCGATATCAGAGGTTTTTTAATTATGGATACTTCTTTAGCAAGGCTAGACGCTATAAAAGCACGATGAGAATAACTTTTAGAAGACGGAGCAGTAATCTCCCCTTGAAGTTTTGTTGTCGGATAAATTTTTAGTTTCATTGATCTGTTTTAAAAATTAATACTATAAGTTCTTAAATTAAAATAAAAGAAGACTTTTATTATATTTCTATTTTATTTTTAGCGTTTTTACACTATTAGATTTAAAGGATATGATAATTACGATTCATAAAAAATAATAAGTGAAGACTACTCATATTATCATAATTGAAATAAATAGTTGATTGGAGCTTTAGCATTCTAAATAGGATGATAAAAATGGGAGATAATACATTAGGAACGAAATTTAGAATTACTTCTTTTGGCGAAAGTCATGGTAAAGTGGTTGGAGTCGTTATTGATGGAACTCCTGCGGGATTAAAAATTGATCTAGATTACATCCAACGCGAATTAAACACAAGAAAACCAGGACAATCGAGTTTTACTACAGCCCGTAAAGAACAAGATAGGGTAGAGGCGTTATCGGGAATTTTTAATGATAGAACGACAGGTGCTCCTATTTGTCTAATTATTAAGAATCAAGATGTAGATTCTTCAAACTACGAAAGTTCTAAAAATCTATTAAGGCCTTCTCATGCTGATTATGTAAGTTTGCAGAAGTTTGGTGATTTTGCAGATTTTCGCGGTTCTGGAAGGTTTTCAGGAAGAATCACTGCCGGATTTGTCATGGCAGGAGCTATTGCTAAACAATTATTGAGTAAGGTTAACATTTCAATCTTAGCGTACACTAAAAGTGTAGGAAATGTTGAAGATAACAAAGATCATTCTATTAATGATCTCGAACCTCTCCTCCAACGGAGAAAAAAATCGCCAGTGGGAGCGTTGGATATCGAAATTTCAAAAAAAATGGAAAAATTGATAGAGATTACTAAAAAAGCTAACGATTCTGTTGGTGGTACTATTCGTTGCATAATTAATAAACTTCCTCCTGGAATCGGAGGACCAATTTTTAACAGCCTAGAATCTAACATCAGCAAAGGTGTTTTTTCAATACCAGCAGTAAAGGGGATTGAGTTTGGTGCGGGATTTAGAGCATCAAGAATGAAAGGTTCAGAACATAACGACCCATGGACAATCAAAAATGGTGAAATTAAAGCTACTAAAAACGATTCTGGCGGAATTATAGGTGGAATTTCAACCGGAATGCCAATTGTATTTACTGTAGCTGTAAAACCAACTCCTTCAATAGGAAAAATCCAAAAAACAGTTAACATTAAAACAATGGAAGAAGACGATATAAAAATCGAAGGCCGGCACGATCCTTGCATAGTTCCTCGAGCAATAGTAGTTGTTGAATCTATAGCGGCAATAGTTATATTAGATTTTTTACTAATTGAAGGGAAAATCCCTAGTGTTTTAAAAGATTAAAGGATTGAATTAGAAATGGGAAATGTAATTACAGCGATTTTAATAGGTGCTGGTAATAGAGGGATGGATGCATATGGTAATTACGCTCTCAAATTTCCTAATAAACTAAGATTTGTAGCTGTAGCCGAACCTATTCAATTTAGGAGGGAAAAATTCGTCCGACTTCATAATATACCTTTAGAACAAATGTATAACAGCTGGGAAGAGGTTCTGGGTGAAGAAAAATTCGCTGATGTTGTTTTCGTTTGCACCCAAGACCAATTGCATGTTGAACCTTCTCTGAAAGCCCTTGATAAAGGGTATAATGTTCTTTTGGAAAAACCCATGGCACATACTCTTGAGGGCTGCACTAAGATTGTCAATAAAGTCGAAGAAACAGGTAGGATATTAGGAATTGGCCATGTTTTAAGGTATACAAACTTCTTTTTAACAGTAAAAGAGACTATTGAAAAAGGATTATTAGGAAACATTGTAAATATATCTCATCGAGAAAATGTGAGCTGGTACCACATGGCACACAGTTTTGTTAGGGGAAACTGGAGAAATGTAAATTTATCATCTCCGATGATACTTGCAAAATGCTGTCATGATTTAGATTTACTTTTTTGGATGGTTGGAGATAAACCAAAAAAGATAAGTTCCTTCGGAAGTTTAAAGCATTTTACACCTTCCAATGCGCCTAAAAATTCTCCAAAGTACTGTGTAGAAGGATGTCCTATAGAACAAACCTGTTTGTACTACGCTCCAAGAATATATATCGATATTATTCCTATAATCCAAATATTAGAAAAAACAGATCAATTTGGGCTAAAAGTTCTAGCTAGTTTAAGAAAAAATCACGTAAGATTATTAACTACTTTAAGTAAGGTAATTAAACTTTTAGAACGATTGCGATATTGGAAAGGATGGCCAGTGGAACCGCTTTATTCTGGACGCCCTGAAGAAGTTATCGAAAACTATTCCGATGAAACGAAAATGGAAATTCTTAAAACAAGTCCTTATGGAAGATGCGTTTATAAGTGCGATAACAATGTAGTTGACCATCAAGTCGTTAATATCGAATTTGAGAATAGTGTGACAGCTAATTTAACTATGCACGGATTTAGTGAACGGGAGGGGCGAACTCTAAGAATTGATGGTACCAAAGCCACACTTATAGGTAAATTTTTTGATTCAGGTCAAAAAATTACATTGTTTGATCATTTTTCCGGTACTAAGGAAGTAATTTTTTCTGAAAAATTAACAATTGAAGGTTCTGCTCATGGTGGAGGTGATGTTGCTTTAATTGATGCTTTTTTAGATACGCTTCATAAGAGCAAAACTAAACCTTTAACAAACGCTTTTGAAACTTTAGAAAGCCATCTTATGGCTTTTGCAGCTAATGAATCACGTTTGCAAGCAAAAGTTGTTGATATGGAAAATTTCCGTCGTATAGAGGAAAATTAGGTTAATACAAATTTTTAATTACTTTAGCTTTATTAAATAGATATACTAAAAAAAATGCATTTTATTAAAAATGAGTAGAAAAATAGATACATCTGCGCAGTTCATTGAATTCTATGTTAAAAAAGGGCATTACTTAGTTGAACTTTCAGAAAATCATTTTAAGAATAGGGAATATAAAAAATGTCTCGAATTGCTCTCTCAAGCACATGGAATGTTTGAAAAAGGGGGAGCAAAAGAGGAAGCAGAGAAAGTAAAACTAAAATTTGAAGATATTAAAAAAACCCATTTTAAAAATAGTAATACTTAGTAATTTACCTCATCTCTCAGTTTTTCATTGATGTCAGCTATATGTGGCCCATTCCAGAATACTTTCTGGCAACTTGGATTATTGCATTGAAAAAATTCGTCATAATTCTTAAAAGTTTCGTGTTTAACTAATTCTTTAATTGAATTCTTATCATTAATCTTCACTAACATTGAATTACAGACAGAACATCTTGCTTTTTCTATGTCAAAATCATAAACTAAATTTAACATTCGTTTAAGTTGATCTAAGTAATTATAAACGCCTTTACCTTCTAGTAAAATGGCTTTTTCCCTAATTTCATTATAGAATGGCAAATCTTTCGTTATTACTAATCTGTTGCTCAAAAGTGCATATTCTTTCAGATTTTTGTCTTGGACGGGATTTTCGCAATAAAAATCTAGTAGATCGTTAGCATATATAGTATCGTAACCAAAGATTCTTAGGAACCGCGTGAGTTTTCCTAACATAGCATCCGTAAGAAATTTCATAATTATTATAATTATATTTAAGTCATTAAAAAAATTAATATATTTGATATTTTTATTAAATCTTAAACAATGAGCTGATTGATAGTGGAAATAAGAGAGTTGATGAAGAAAGCAACCATATTTCATGGACACATATGTCCAGGAATAGCAATTGGCGTATTAGTCGCGAAATACGCTATAGAACATGGTTTTGAGCACTCTCCTGACGAAGAACTAGTAGCGGTTGTTGAAACTGATAATTGCAGCGTTGATGCACTTCAAGCTATATTAGGTACAACGTACGGTAAGGGTAATTTTATTCATAAGGATTATGGTAAAAGCAATTACAAGATCTATAGTAGAAAAAATCAAAAAGGAATAAGGTTATCTCTAAAAAAAACTATTTTAGATAAAAAGCTTTCAAGAGACGAGAAAATTCAGAAACTTCTTAGTATGAAACCTGAAGATGTTTTTGACATTAGAAATATTGATTATGATCCTCCTGGGATGGCTCAGATAGAGGAATCAGTACCTTGCAGTATATGTGGCGAACTTACAATGGATAGCCGGATGATGAATTATCAAGGTAAAATTATGTGTATCCCATGTTATAAAGAATTTAAGGAGTAGATCATTTTATAAATAAAAATAACAGAATTGAAAGAAAAACTATAATTCTTTTAGATAATAAGTATAAATGTAAGAGAAATAATAGTTATTATTTTTTATAAACGATGATTTGAGGAATACATGATACAAGAAGTGCAAACGGAACACACGCTCTTAGTAAAAGGTCCATCTAGGGTTAGATTGTTAGAAGGAAAGATAGAAGTTTTTGGTAAAGTGTTTGTACCAGAAAAGAATGAACTTGAGAGCACAATAATAATACCAAGTGCGAATAATTATCCATTATATGCTTTGGAACCATCGAAACTTGAGATTATCACAAGTAACAAGGATAATATACAAATTGTCGAAGAAAACACGATCAGTAAAGAATGGATTAAAATTAAGGATACTGTTATCGGTATCATTCGCAAAAATGAAGAAAAAAAACCAATAAAACTAATGGTTTTAGGATTAAGTAGTGGCAAAACTACTCTTATAAAATATTTAGCTAATAATCTATTCAATGAAGGATTTAAAGCATCATTTTTAGATTCGGATTTAGGACAGCAACTATTATACCTTCCAACAACGCTTAATATAGGGGAAATAAAAGAAAACATAGTTTCAAGCGCTGATATTAAAACTGAAGATACCATTTTTATTGGTAGTACCTTCCCAAAAGCTAATTTCAAATTTATTGTATCACACTCATGTAACGACCTAATTAACAATTTCCAATCGACGCATAAAGATTCGGATATTATTCTCATCGATAGTGATGGATGGATAAGAACAGAAGCGGGAATTATATATAAGAATTTTTTTATAGATACTGTAGATCCTGATATCTTGATTGTATTTCATGACGATAGTATCGAAGAATTAGAAGCAATTGAAAAAAACGCATCTAAATCGAAGAAGAGAAAAATATTATTTTTAAAAGAACAGAATAACTACTTCTACGATAAGGATAAAGAAGAAAGAAGATTTTTACGCCAAAGTCAGTTTGCTAAGGTTTTAGAAAATTTCAGAAAAATTTCAATACCTCTAGATGACATTAAATTCATAAAAGCGGGTTATGATCTTGAGGAAGATAAAATTATTGAATCAGATATTGATATTAGAAATCTAATTACTCTCCCTTATCACTATGTAATTATTGCTTTACTTACAGAAGATTCTAAGCTCATAAGAATTGGTCTCTTATTCGTAATAAATCTTGAAAAGAACTACATTTTATTGTTTTCCGATTTAAATTTCAAGGAACAAAGCAAAGTGAAAAAAATTTTGCTTGGAAGTCTAAGGTTAAGCATTAAAGGGAATCACCAAGGATATCTATATTTATAATTATTAGCTTCTAATAGATAATTATATTAATTTGAAATTAGACAAATCACTTTTTAAAATCACATAGTAGTGATATATTTGGAAGAGAATTTATTAACCAAATTCCTAAAATTAATGTCAAAAGAGATATCCGAGTCTGATTTAGAATTAGTTCCCTTGGGGAGATCATTAGGTTTAGATTTAATATCTTTTTCAAAACTTCGTGATTCCCAAGATGATGAATTTATTGATCGTGTAAGAAATGAGGCATTAAAGAGGCTTGCTAAGAGTAACGATAATATCGTAAGTAATAATTACTCGTTTTATGCGGGAAGCGTAGATTTTATGGTAAGTAATAACCCTGAAAACAAGGAATTCTTCCTGCTCGAAACGAATGGCGGTTCAAATCGGGGTTTATCCATACTCACGAAAAAGCAACAAGCAATATTATATGATGGCTATTACGAATCAATATCTCAGGCTATCGCAAAGTCTAAAGAAGAAAATGAAAAAATCCTAGTGTTAGTAGGTGTCCCCTTTAATGACGGATTAATTCACGAAAAAGTAATTATGGTTGAATATTTGAGAAAAAAAATTAAATTTCGGGGATATACCCTAAAAATTTTTAATTCAGAGAATTATAATAAGGAGCATGAAGCGAAAGTTGTGTTTATAATATCTGATTACAAACAATTAAGTCAGATCTTATCTTTTTCTAATGGTTGGTTTTGGTATCAAGGCGAAAGAGTGCATGTTTTAATAGGAGATGGAATAGCAAGGCGTCTTAATGATAAAAAATTTGATGAACTAATTAGTAAAGATTTTCGTCGAATTAACACCATAATTGTTAATCCAATTTTTAAAATTACTGACGATAAATCTCTCACATATGTTGCCAGTTTTTTGAGCAAAAATGTGCTTAAAAAGTATAATTTAAAGTATTTAATATTCACTAAAGCCTACGATGAACAAGATTTAAATCACAAAGTAAAAAAATTAATAAAAAAGAATAAAAAGTCTTTTATAATAAAACCTAGCGGGGGATCTGGGGGTGCAGGAGTAATTCCGATATTTAAAGGAGAAAAATCTGAAGGAATTATAAAAATTATTGAGGAAAGTAAAAAAGAATTTTATAATAAATTTTCCAGAAGCCGAGAACCATTTCCATACACAATTCAAGAGAAAGCAGATTTCTCACTAATTAATTGGGAAAATAATAAACACACATTCGATTTGCGAATTTATCTAGCTCAAATTAATGATAAAATCGTCCCGATTGGAGGTTTAGCTAGGATTGCAAGAGGTATTTATACTAAAGGATTGGAAAAACAGGAATTTGTTGTGAATCTATCTGGATATGACGGCAAAATAGAAGTTAAACGCGGTGTAGGTTTTTCGGAAGAAAACAGCAAACTCTTAGAGCTAAAATTTGAAGATTTTATTAATGCATTTTGTTTAGGTTCAGTAATCTTTAAAAGTATAATCGAAAATTATAATAAAATCATGGAGTTTTCAGATTGGGGGAGGGTTTAGAAAACGCCTAAAATTTATTCTGGATTGGGGGTGATATAATCCGTTTTTCATAAAGATCTTTGCTACATAAGCAATTTTTATGATAGTATAATGTATTCTTACCCCAAAATTTACCGTTTATAATATCACCTAAAGTAATTTTATAGTGTTTATTTAAATTTTGGAGGTTTATTTCATCTTTACAAATTGGGCATTTAATCATTAAAAATCACTCTACACTATTAGGAGTATTTTAAAAATAAATTATTTAAAGTGAACATTTAATAAATATAATTAAGGGATGCAATTAAGATTCTAAAAACTTTAGAGAGCTTGCAACCAACAATAATTCATTTTTTTTCTGAGTATGGCCACCACTATTTAAAACTAGTGTATTTTGTTCTGATAAATTAAGGAGCTCAACGTTTTCTTGGAAATTTTTAAAATGTATGATCCTATCATTTTTTGCGTGGATGAGGAATACTCTTTTAGAGAATTCTCGCCAAACATTTTCTGAAAGCTGTCGTTTAGAGTTTTTTATTACAGAATAAGGAGACAACTTATAATTTTCTACTTTATTTGGAAATAATTTGACTCCTTTTAGGAAATAGCTAAACATAATGATTGGATTATACTTTGGTAGGTTTTGCTTGTAATTTGACATTGAAGAAACTGCAATAATTTTTTTAATATCCTTATTCGAAAAACCCCCACACAAAACAGTTATAGCCCCGATACTGAACCCAACAGTAATTAGATCATAATCTTTAAGTTGGTCATGAACCTTAATCCATTCTATAATTTTTTCAAAATCTTCTATTCGTTTTAAGAACTGACTTCTTCTTCCAACTTTTTTCGATTCTCCAGTTCCTCGTGCATCATAAACTAATATTGTATGTCCCTGAAGAGCGAGTGGAATATAGAAATATTGTAGCGTTTCTTTTGAATCTGAAAATCCATGACAAATAACGACTAGGGAGCTTTTGGATTCAACGAGTTCTTTATTACTTAAAGAAATTAAAAGTCCTACAATGTATTTACTTTTTCCTTTTCTGTTTTTACCAACCTTGATATTTATTTTAGTAGTCTTCATGTTTTTGAATTTAGTAGGCGCCCATCTATCAAAATAAATATCCCTAAAACTCCAGTATATCTCAAACGGAGTGTAAATGATTAAAAACGTTGTGGTTGATAAAATCAGGCAAGTGTTAAAGGTATTTCCCCATGAAGCATTAACATTCCATATATACGCACTAATAATAAGAGCAAAAATGATTAGGATAATACGTTTGTGAATTTTAGTAAGCATAGATTATCCCTAACTGTTATTTCTTAAGGTGAAATGTTGTAAAATTGAATAAAAAAATAAAAGGAAATAAATTTATTTAATTATGGCTTTTTGGGTTTTGGGCAACCATGGTCATGAGCAATTTGGCAACCAGGTTTACTTTTTAAACCAGGGCATGGATCGCATTTAACTCCTCTTAACATTTTTACGACATCGTCAACTTCCATTCCGAATTCTTCGTCTTCTGTTTCGTCCGCTAACATATCATCATCAATTTCGCTCAAATCGTAATCAAGATCCTCTTCTAAATTATCCTGTTCATCATACAAGTCAAGAATCTCGTCACCATCGTCATCTACTTTTCCAAGGGGAACGTCTTCCACTTCAGTTTCATCTGGTACTTTCTTTTTTTTAGCCATTGATTTCACGATTAATATTATTTAATTTTTAAAAATATTATAAAATAAAATTGTTACTATAAAATTTAGATTTTATTATTTTTTTTGATGGATATTTTATTTAAAAATTAAATTCATCGGAACAAATACATTTAATTAAGTTTTTCTACCTAATTTCGTAATTAATTTTCTTTACTTTTTTCTTTTAGAAATTATAATTGTCTTGTTAAGATTTTATTCATTTGTTTAATTAATTTTGAATTTTCACTTAATAAATTAATGGACTTATTGATATGATTTAATATTTCTTCTACTTCTCTTTTTTCATAAACAATATAACTAGGTAATTCATATAAAGAATTCATAAATTTAAATTCAACATTAGGGAATAGATTAGAACTATAAAGAAGCTTATTCAGTTCATCATAATGCTCTAAATGTAAATATAGTTGATTTACTAATGAGTTAGATAACTTCTCATAAAAGTTGAGATGATTAAGAATATCTTTTAATTTTGTATTATTTTCTAACTGAAAATTTGATCCTTGCAGAGTTTCATATTTTAGCTGATATAAGAATTGGAGTACCTTACCTATATATGAGAGAGTTAGAGGAAATTTATTTGGCAGTGGAATATTTTTTATAAAACTTCCATTAAACCTTAGGTACCCCCCAGACATGTGTAGAGTTCCGTATAAAGTCTTAAAAACCAAATCAATTAAAGCTGAATTGAGTATCGTTAGTAAACAGAAATAATCGTCTGTTTTAAAAGATGGCACATTCAAAAAATATAAGCCAGTTAAATTAACATAGACACCAGGATCATATACACAAGTAATATCTTTAGCAATTTCCCTGAAGATAATTTTTTCATTGCCAAGTTTGTCCCAAACATCTTTGTATTTGGATTGGAATCTAAAATAGGTTATTTCTTGATTTTTTTTCGCAATTTTAATATGTTTTTTGTAATCAATATAAAACCTACCAACATTTCCAGTCCCGATTAATAATAAATCTTTATTAGACGTCTTGTTTTTAGAGATATTTTTGAAATTTTCTGCCCAGTTAATAAATCCAAAAGGACGATAAAGAATTTTTAAATCTTTTATTACACTTTTCATAGGTTTAAAATTGGTATACAATTGATTAACCAATTTTACACTTTGTGATATCGGTATTACAGCTGAAGGAAGGTTTTTAATTGAATTTTGGTTATATACTATTATTCTTTCATCATGAAATTGCTCAAAATCCTCCATAATCTCAAAGTTTTTTATGATAATTGTATTTTTAGTGCTCGTCCTTTTTTTAAAAGATATTATTACAGGATAAGCTGCTGTTTTATGAAAAATCGGTAAAGATGAGATATTTATGATCTCTTTAAGTTCTGTTTTTCGAATCATCAATTCTCTGATTTTCAGACCGTAATCGGCTGATAGAAATTTGTTAGTAGTTATAAAGGATAAGCATCCAACGCCATTTTTTAACAGTTCAATTGATTTCTCAATGAAAACAATGCTAAGATCGTATAAACCGTAAGCAGATTCAAATTTTTTTTTTATTTTCTGTTTAAATTCTAAATCTAATATCTTCTTATTCTCGACATAGGGAGGGTTTCCAATTATAATATCAAAATCCGTTGAATTAAATTGTAGAAGATAATCAATATTACATATGTTAAATTTCACATCAGAATTATTGACAAACTCTTTTATTTTACCAAAGTCTGAATTGATATCAATGGATTCATCCAAAATAGAAGCATCAATATCAGAATAAATCCATGATATCAACCTTATTTTTGATATTAGATATGCCGATTCATCGATTTCGATTCCATAGAGATGATTTTGAATTATTTTTCTTTTTATTTTTTGATCTGAGCTCTTTAAATCAAGTGCTTTATAAATCTTGAAAAGAAATTTAGCAGCTGCAATCAAAAATCGTCCTGTTCCACAGGCGGGATCTAATACTTTAATATTTCTAATTTTAGTCTCAAACCTGCATTTAATATTTTTATTTTCTACGAAAATTTCTTTTAGAATTTTGCTATCACAGTTTTTTTGGAAGATTTTTTGGATCTCAGGAAATTTGCCAAAAAAAAATTTAAAAGTATTTCTTACCATAAAGTCTGCAATCGGTTGAGGTGTGTAAATTACACCTCGATCTCGATTATTGTTTTTCTCTATAAATTTCTTGCTTTCAAATTCATCAATTATCTTTTCCAAAACGGATATCATTTCTTTAAACAACGGATTTTTATGGAAGTTTAACTAAAAAAAATCAATTTTTTATACTAATTTTTATAATCAAATCCCTTATTTATTAAAATATAAGGTACTAATTTAAAAATTAAACCATAACCGATTGAGATAAATAAAAAATTAATGTGCAATTGATATTGAGAAATGACAAATGAAAATATTTTGAATGATATAATTGCAAATCCATACAAAATATCGGAGTTAGAATTTCATAAGATTTCACAGATTTTAAATAAAGTAGAAGATATTTTGAAAGAAGAGACTTTAGTTATGGAGTTAAATGTTGAAGATTTTGGTAGTGAGACTTTCGTAATTGGTGATATTCACGGTAATCTAGTAAGTCTATTAAAAATAATTAAGATTATTGAACAAGCTAATCCTAGATATGTAATATTCTTAGGTGATATTGTTGATAGAGGCCCACATCAATTAGAATGTTTAATTTTGATACTTGCTCTAAAAATAAAGCAACCTAATAAATATTTTTTTTTAAAAGGAAACCATGAGTCATTAGAAATTAACCAATATTATGGATTTTACCAAGATTTTATTTTCAAGTTTAAGGATCAGAGTAAATTCAAAGATGTTTTAGCATTGTATAAGGTTCTCCCTATCTGCGCTTTAGTAAATAGAACCGTGTTATGTATTCATGGAGGAATTCCAGAGGATTTTGAAGTTTTAAAGAAATTGAAAGGAGTAAAAACAAAAGATTTAGCTTTATTAAACAAGAGTGTAGCTAAAAGTCTAAAGCAAATAATGTGGAATGACCCCAAATCTAATTTAACTGGTTTTTCAGATAGTTTTAGAGGAAAAGATATCAAAAATTTTGGAGAGGATGTTTTTAAGGATTTTATGGAAAAAAACAAGTTAAATCACTTAATTAGAAGTCATGAATTATTTCCTGAAGGATATAAATGGTTTTTCAATAAGAAGTTATTATCGATCTTTTCTTCTGCTAATTATCGAGGAAAAAATCCAGCATCCTATGCTATAATAAAAAGAGACTCTGTTCGACCAAAAATAGTTGAATAATTCAACTATGTCACTAATTCAGGAAATTCGTGTATAACTTTAGAATTTTTTAATATTTCTTCTATCCATCGATCTGTTTTATCTATTTCTAGAGTTAAGTTTTGTGATGCTATTGTATTATTTGTAGGTATATATATGAAAGCAGATGATTTTCTACTATTTTTGAGATAAATTTCTGTGTTTACTCTTTCAAATAATCCTTCATTAACTCCTTCAATTAGGTCTAAAGTTTCTAATTCTTGCTTGTTTACATTAAATTTTAAAGCTTTAAAAGAACCATTCGACCTTAAAGCGTAAGGAAACCAGTTTCCTTTAGGATAAATCCTTGTAAAATTTTTTACAAGGCAAACCTCAACATTAGCTTTATCTACCCAAAGATTCCGAGTAATGAAAGTACCATAACCAACAATTGGAATGAGATTAAAACACGTTGAGTTATTTGCGATCAATTTTAGCTCTCAATTTACATAATCTGAGAAGCATCTGGCTTTATAAACAGTAGATTATTACCGCGTATAAAAATCTCGCTGTATTTCGCCACAGGGCTGCCTTCCATGAGCTCTGTGCAATTTTCTAAAATCATGTTCATATATGCGTCGATTTCCTTTAATAATCCCCTATATTCCGTCCCATCTTTTAATCTGAGCAAGATTTGGCTGTTTTGCGCAGCTTGTAAAATATTCAATGGGTTTTTATTTCTATTGTTTTGATTAGACATATTATAACCTTTATCAAAAAAACATTATTTAATATAATTATTGAACAGATAATTTAAAGAAAAACTTTTTTCAATTAAAACCTTTCTAAGAATATTGACCCCTTTAAATGAAGATTCAGACAAGAAAAAAATAATTATTGAGAAATATAATTCAACTTCAAGCTTCTACGACGATAGATATAGGAAAATACAAAATGAGAAGTATGCTCTACAATTTAAAAATACTGATTTTAAGTATAAAACTCTTTTAGATGCGGGTTGTGGAACAGGACTTTTATTTGAATACATTTCTAACTTGAAATTTGTTAATTTAAATAGAGAAATTAGGTACGTCGGATTAGACATCTCTTGGAAAATGCTTGTGCAATTTTATATGAAAACTAGACGTTCAAATTATAGAGGAAACAGTAATTTAATTTTAGGTGATATTGAAAATTTACCATTTAGAGAGGCTAAATTTAATCTAATCTTTTCAACCACATCTCTTCAGAACTTACAAGATTTAAAGAAGGGACTAAAAGAACTAGTTAGAGTGGGTAAGGAGGATACTGCTTTAAAATTATCAATATTGCGCAAACAACTAAAGTTGGAGGAAGTGATTTTATATTTGAATTCGTGTACGAACAATCTGAGAACAGATATTTTTGGAGAATTAGAAGATGTAATCATCCAAGGAGACCTAAAAAAGGATTGATTTAAAACTATTTGTTATAGAACGATTGAATAATCTCATAGGGGTCGCTTTCGACATGATATTTCTTTTTGAAGAAATTACATACATTCTCTATATCTCGCTCTAATAGAGATTTAGCATTTGGGTGATCTGAGGGAACCCATTGTAACCAATCAATAATCAAGATATTATCTTTATGATCTAAGACAATATTAAATTCTCCTAAATCTCCATGTATCATATTCGCATTCTGGTATATTTCTTTGATTTGTTTAATAATTTTATTGAAAACCTTACTTGGTTTTTTGATATTTTGAGAATATGCTAATTCCTTTCCTCTCAGGTATGACATCACTATTATGTGTCTATTAAAATCTATTGGCTTGGGAGTGTCCAATTTGAGTTTATAAATTTCACCTAAAGCTTCAAATTCCTTTTTAGCTGCAAGTCTATTAACGTATAACCAGGAAATGTGTTTTCGATCCCCTTGAAAACTTCTTAACTTTTTAATATTTTTGAAACTGGTTCTACCTATCCTATAAATTTTTAAAGCGAATATGTTCTTACTATCATCCATACACCCGTAAACATCTGATTCTTTTCCTTTACCGATTAAAGGCCCTAATTGACTTATTATCTTCTTCTCAACTAAAGTGTGAAGCCCCAATACATCATAACCAATAGAATTTAGCGTATAACCCACCTCGCTTTTAGAAGAGTCTCTTACAATTAGATTCCATTTATGTACTTTTTTAAGACGAAAAAGGGTTTCTTCTATTGGATATCTGGAATAAAACTTTATGTTGTTTACCGTAACATATTCAGATCTTTTCATTCCTATTTCAATTGCCATTAGAATTCTTAGATCTTCTTTTTCCATATCCGGAAGAATTTTTGCTGCTTCAGCCATACTGATAACTTCAAAACTTTTCTTAATAATTAAACATTTTAACAGGTATTATTTCAAAAAATGAATTTTCTATAATTCTTCATCAATGAGATAAGTTTTATCGTATTTGGTATTTCAAAAACTAAAATTCCCAAGATAATTAAGATTAGAAACTCAACTATATCATTTTGTCTGAAATAATAAATTGAAGAAGAAGAACCTCCTTGAAACAAAAACAAAAATATTCCTTGCTGTAAGTAAATAACTAAACCGATACAAACTAATACCCCTAACAAGGAAAAAACTATAGCTTGGTATTCAATTTCAATAATTCCTATAATTATCATAATACTAAAGAAAATTAAAGAAATCAATATTAAAATAAAGGAAATTAACAACCAATTGTTATATGCTTCTGCTCCAATTTCAAAATTAATGTTTGATTTTGTCCACATTAATGAAGAAACAAGATTTAGATAAGATAAGATAGGAAAAATTATTGAACCTAACAAAAGAATAAAATATAACCTTAAGGTCGTAAATCGGGAAAATTTGTAATAATCTTTTTTTTCTTCTTGTTTTATTTTATTTAACATTAGATCTATCCTATCTTGAATATCACTTGGTACTTTTTTCTTTAATATTGACAGTTTAAAATTTATGGTTGGGTAGTAGGACATTAAAGTTTCTAATAGACTATATCCTTTTTTAAGTTTTTCTTGAGAGCTTTTTGGTCCATTCCATAAATAAATAATATTCCGCTCTTCGTCCAAAATAGCACACAGATCGTGGTACAGTAAACTTTTATCTTCTTCAATCCATTTTTTGTTAGAATCGTCGAAAATGTATGTTTTTAGCATAGATATTCAAGTAATTTTAACTCTAATTAATTTATATTTTTTTCTATATCTAAACTACTTTGTTAGGGAAAACAAAAAAAATCAGATTTTTATGAAGTATTGCGAAGAAAATGGTTTATTCATTTTTAATTCTTCTTTCAATCTCTTTCCACTGTGCTTCAATATAACTTTTATATTGTTCAATATATTCATCAGAAATGTCTTTAAACCTCTTTTGAATGTTTAAATATTCTACAATAGGTTTTCTTTTAGCAGGATCTATGAATCTTTGACTATCCTTTGATAAGATAAATTTACCTTCAATAACTTCGTATAGCGGCCAGAATCCTGTTTGAACTGCTAATCTCCCAATCTCAATTGAGTCCTTAGGGTTATATCCCCACCCTGGGGGGCATGGAGCGAGGATATGAATGTATTTTGGACCTTGAATTTTTTGAGCGTTTTTAAATTTCTCGTATAAATCAAGAGGGTAGGAAGAAATAGCCGTAGCAACATAAGGAATTCCATGAGCCTCTAGAATTTTAGCCATATTTTTCTTATATCCCGTTTTACCGTTAGGAGTAGTAGTGCTATAAGCACCAGGTGGCGTACTTCCACTTCTTTGAACCCCTGTATTCATGTAAGCCTCATTATCGTAACAAGCGTAAATAAAATTCGTACCTCTTTCAACAGCTCCACTTAAACTCTGAATTCCTATATCGACGGTTCCACCATCTCCTGCGAAAGCAAGTACATTCACATCGTCAGCTAAGCCCTTATCTTCAAGTGAAGCAACAATTCCCGAAGCTGAAGCACCTGTAGTAGCAAACGGAGTGTGAAGAACAGAAACTTTGGTTGTACAGAATCCTTGCATACCGTGTAAAACAGTTAAACAGGATGCCGGAACTGTAATTATTGTTTTTGGACCCATTGCTTTAAGAGCTATTCTATATATTAATGCCATTGAACATCCCGCACAAGCTCTAGTGCCAGGAAATATATATTCTTCTTCAGGAATTTCCATTAATTTAACCATTTTTTTTATCCTCCTTTAAAATAATCTTCCTCATCATAATCAGCTAAATTGTCCAGTTTTAACCCAATAAAATCAGTTTCATGGGAAATTTTTCCTTTTTCTGATTCTTTTATTGCTTTAGTCACTCCTTTAGCAATATGTTGGTCGGTTACATCCCTTCCGCCTAATCCTACGATAAATCCTTTGATAAACGGGGCTTGTTTCAAACCGTATAAAGCTGCTTTCAATTCATATGAAAGAACCCCTTCATAACCATAACCAATATCTCTATCAAAAACTACCACGATTTTTGTTTCTTTAAACAAATCTCGTAATAGAGTTACGGGAAAAGGCCTAAATAGTTTTAAACTAACTAATCCGACTTTTAATCCTTCTTTACGAAGCTGACTGATAACATTTCGCGCTTGAGAAGCTACTGATCCCATTGCAAATATTACTATATCAGCGTCTTCCGTCAAATAAGTTTTATAAATCCCATTTCCATAGGATCGTCCAAATTTTTCTGAAAATTCATCGTGGACCTCCATTATGATTTCAATTGAATTTTCAAGAGCTTTTTGCATTGCATATCTATATTCAAAATATCCCGGAGCTGTTCCTTCAGAACCTCTATCTCTTATATGAGGTGTGGTTACTGGATCTATTCCTTTCACGATAGACACATCAGAAAGGTTGTAATGATGTTCTAATGGAGGTAAAAAATTATCAATGTCCTCTTGATTTTCAATAGAAACTGGCATCATCGTATGAGATAAAATATAACCATCATATGCAACGATAGATGGAAGAAAGACTCGAGGATCTTCAGATATTTTGAAAACTTGTATGTTAGTATCGTATATTTCTTGATTATCCATACAAAACATCTGGATCCAACCAACATCGCGTATGGTTATAAAATCTTGATGATCTGTCCAAACAGACCAAGGGGCACCAGTAGCTCTGGTAGCTAAATTGATTATTATCGGTAGACGATTTCCGGAAGCCCATGGTAAAAGCTCATACATATACATCAAACCATGTGAAGAGGTTGCTGTACCCACTCTAGAACCTGTAGCGGAAGCCGCGCAACATACCGCGAGTGCGGAATGTTCTGATTCTACTTTAACAAATCTTGCTTTTAGTTTTCCTTCTGAAATAAATTCTGCGATTTTCTCCACAACAGGACTCTGTGGAGTTATTGGATAAGCTGCTATGACTCCAACTCTCGCTTGCCTAAGAGCATGTGCTGCAGCGTGGTTTCCAGTTATAATTTTTATTTTTCTATCGCTTGAGTCATGTTTTTTTTCTGTGATTGTCACTCAATTTTCACCTCTTCCATTGAAATTGCTTTCACGGGACATTCTTCCTGACAGATTCCGCATCCCTTGCAATATTCTAAATCTATTTCTGGAGGGATAGTCCGGGTTACTACTGCTTCTGGGCAATATAGCCAACAATTAAAACAGCTAGGTTTTCCAGATTTTACGGGAATGCATTTTTCTAGATCTATTATAGGTTTCTTAGGACTCCATGTTCCTGTTTTTCCAGCTTCACCTTTAACGGGTTTTTGGACTGATCCTAGGATTTTTTGATAATCTTTTTTAGTATTTACCATAGATATTTCACAATTTATTGAATCATAACCGATATAAAAATTTGTATCTCTTGTAATAAAACTCTTCCTATTAATTAAAATAGGGTTTGATGTCAAGAATTCTATAAAAAATCAGTTTCGTTTTGACCTGGAAAAAAGCTGAATATATATTTCACCAAGAAAAGAATTTAGGCTATTATCGTTTGGAAATCGAAAGAATTTTATATTCAACAATTTCATTATCTCTTTAGAAAAATATCAGTAATGCATAAATTTCAAGTCTTTTGGTGATAAATATAGAGTATAATAGAAAAGAAGTAAGAGAAAAATACAAAGAACTGTTTGAACACTCGTTAGATTTAATTTATGTTAATGATTTGAATGGTAATTTCCTTGATGCTAGTGATTTAACATTAATTGCTCTTGGTATGGAGAGAGAAGATATCCCTAATGTTTCTTTTATTGATTTCCTAGATAGAGATAATTTAATAAAAGCTTACAAAGTAACGAAGGAGATAAAAAAAACAGGAAAACAGTCTGCTCAGAGTGAGTACAAACTTAAAACTAAAATGGGGGATTATATTTACCTAGAAACCTATGGAATTCCTCTTAAGAAAGATGGTGAGTTATACGCCGTATTAGGAGTAGCTAAAAACATAACGGAGCGTAAAAACGCAGTAAAGAAGTTAACGGAATCAACAGATATGTTCAAGGCTTTGTTTAAAGAAGGATCAATACCTGCTTATACTTGGAAAAAGATGAACGGGGATTTTATTTTAATCGATTACAACCACGCTGCGGAAAAAATAACACATGGAATCGTAGAAAACTTTTTAGGAAATAAAGCAACTGAAATGTACAAAGATCGCTTAGACATTTTAAATGATTTACATTTGTGTTTTAATGATAAAACTCATATTAGACGAGAAGTTAATTACCGATTTCAATACTCTAATGAAGAAAAATTCCTACTTGTAAATTATAGCTATGTAGATCCAGATTTAATAGTTGTACGTACAGAAGACATCACAGAAAGAAAAAAAGCGGAAGAGGGCTTAAAAGAATCCGAGCTCAAATATCGTAACATGGTTAATAATCTTGATGTTGGTTTTTATCAAGTTACTTTAGACGGAATAATGCTAAATCATAATCCAGCACATAATAAGATTTTAGAATACGACCTTTCAGAAAGTTTAATAGGCAAAAAAGTAACAGATTTCTGGCAATATCCCGAAGATCGAGATGAATACAAAAAGAAAATTTTACGTGATACTTTTGTTAAGAACTTTATATGCCCGTCTTTGACAAAGTATGGTAAGAAGGTTGTTGTTCAACTAAATTCTCATTTAATGCTAGATAAACAGGGAATTCCTTATGGAATTGAAGGAACCTTTATCGATATCACAGAAAGATATAAATTAGAGGAAAAGCTAAGAGAATCAGAGAAAAAATACCGCAACCTTTATGATAACACACCTTTTTCAGTAGTACTAATTAACACTAAAGGAATAGTTGTTGACATGAATCCTAAAGCAACTCTGATGTTTGCTTATTCCCCAGAAGAAATTCTTGGCCGCAAATTCATGGATGTCTCAATTATACATCCAGACTATTTACCTACAATTTTAACACTTTTTAAACAGTTTTTAAAGGGAGAAAAAATACACAGGATAGATGTACAAATACAAACTAAGGATGGAACGACAATTTGGACAAATTTGCAAGCAGCCTTAATGAAAATTAATGATGAAACATTCGTCCAAGCGCTATTTACAGATATTACGGCAAAAAAAGAGGCCGAGTTCTTAATTAACGAGGAAGTTAAAAAATTGAAAGAACTTGATAAAATTAGAAAAAACTTAATTTCCAGGGTTTCTCATGAATTGAAAACTCCACTCGTTTCTGTTAGTGGAGGCTGCGAATTGCTATTGACCCTTTATGGTGATAAATTAAAAAAAGAGGAACTAGAAATACTAGAACTTATTGAGAAAGGAGGTAAAAGATTAAAACATTTAGTTGATAATTTGATTGATATTTCTCGCATCGAATACGAAAAATTCAAACTGGTAAAAGAACCAACTGATTTTAGTGCCTTGATACGAGAGATATCGGAGGAACTGATGTATTCAATAAGGGAAAGAAATATTAGTTTAAAGCTTATACTTCCGGAAAATCTTACCATTGAATTAGACAAAGTTAGGATCGAGCAAGTAATAATGAATTTGCTCTCGAATGCTATCAAAAATACACCTCCAAAGGGGGAGATAAGTGTAAACTTGATGGAAAAAGAAAACTCAGTAGAATTATCTATAAAAGACACGGGAATTGGCATATCTCAAGAGGAGATGGATATGTTATTTACCCGATTTGGTAAATTAGAGCGTTATGGTGAAGGTTATGAATATATCGATATTCAAGGAACGGGCCTAGGGTTATACATCTCAAAAGAGATCATTGACTCACACGAAGGGGAAATTAGAGCTGAATCTGGAGGAAGAAATAAAGGAAGTACATTTATAGTAAAATTACCTATTTCGTGTTAGAAATGGAAAAAAATTCAGCGTTCTAGTAGTTTTGCCATATTGTACCCTTTCTCGATCAAATCGTAGTTAAGGTTACCTAAGTTCTCTCCCATTTTATTCACTATTACGTCTTTAAGGTTCTCTAAATGTAGATCAGGGAGAGCTTTTGAAAGTAAACCCAATATTGGAGTATTTATTACAGGATTTCCGTCTATCGTTAAATTTTTTTCAATCGCTAAGAAATTAATATCCGCGACAATAACTTTTATCGTTTTATTAAGATCGTATTCATTAACAAAATATTCGGGATTTTTATTTGAATTTACTATAAACACGCCATTTTTTTCTAAAGATAGAGCTATATCTTTGGTTAACACACTATCATCAAACACGATTAAAATATTTGGGTTTTCAATTTGAGCACGATCATACACTTTTTCAGTTCTAGATAATTTTACGTAGGCTTGAATAGGGGCACCTCTTCTTTCTGCTCCAAAGGAAGGATAAGCTTGGACATCAATGAAATTTCCACTTAAATACGCAGCTTCTGCTATTATTTCACACGCAGTTACTATACCCATACCCCCTCTACCAAGCAGTATTATTTTTACCAATTCTAACTCGCTCATAAGAAAAACCATATTTATACTTACTTTATTTTTAGGAATGAACCTTAGTTTTAAAGAGTTAATTAAAAAATTAAAAACTTTTGTACTGACTGGTATTAAGGTTTTATGAATTAATAAATGACATTGAGTAGGATGAAAAGTATAAAGAGTATATTTCATAAATAAGAGTATTCATTTGAAAAATATTCATTGAGCTCATTATTATGATTAACGAAAAAGGGTATTTTGAAGGAAGAGAGACAAAAAGGTTATTTTATCAATATTGGTTACCTAATTCTGGGAATATTAAAGCATATATTATAGCTTTACATAGTTGGGGGGCTCATTCCGATAGAATGGAGGTTCCAGCAGCATATTTAACGGAAAAGGGATACGCTATTTATGCATTTGATATTAGAGGTCATTGGAGGAATGCAGGCAACAACCCTGGACATATAGATAGTATGGATCATGTTCAGAAAGATATAGTATTATTTATAGATTTAATAAAAAAAAGTGCGAATGATAAGAAGATTTTTATAATGGGTCAATCATTCGGGGGTTTGATTTCATTAATATTTGCAATTAATCATCCAGCTTTAAGCGGTGTAATAGCTTCATCTCCGTTGTTGAGATATTCTAAAAAATTATCTTTAAGTAAAAGATTGGGTAAGAAAATTACAGCACCTATTTCTAAAATTTCCCCTAACAAAACAATAGATATGGTAATAGAACAAAATCTCTTAACGAGCGATATTAAGATTTTACGTAAACATATATCTGATAATAAAAAAATCGAAAAGATTTCTTTAATATCCGCTGCTGAAATGGAAAGGTCAATGAAATGGGCTATGGAAAACGCTGATAACCTACTATCTCCAACATTGATTATGCAAGCGGGAAATGATAAAGTAGTTGATAAAGGAGCTACTAAAGAATTCTTTGAAAAAATTAAATCTAAAGATAAGACATACAGAGAATATGACGGACTTCTGCATGAATTATGGAATGAAAAAAGCAGAGCACAAGTTTTTCAAGATATGTTTATATGGCTAGAAAAACATCAGAAAAATTAAAATTGATAAAATGGAAAAAGACAATATCCAATTAAGGATATTTTTTATATAAATCTTTAATAAATTCATCTAGTTCCTTCATAGATTTTTTCTCATAAGCTGCTTTTCCACATTCATCTTCTAAATCGAAGCAAGATTTAATGTAAGCTTTGTTCATAATTCCTAGCATGGATTTTATGAAGAACAAGAATTCCGTTTGGTGTTTGGTTAATACCTTTAGGAACTTTCTTGTTTCTAGATCGATGGATTCAAGTGGAAAAATACGCGTTGGAAAATTAATATTTTTTAGCTCTTCTAATCCTGCCTTATCGGCGGTAAATAACATATTTTTGGCGTATGTTAACCCGAAACTTAATAATGGTAAAAGTGTTGCTCCTGTTTGTGGAAAGGCTGAAATTGCAATCTCTGGGAGCCTTAAATATAATTCCTCCTTTGGTCTTTCCGCAAAAATTCTTAAGTCAGATGCTAAGATCATCAAAACTCCGAAACCTACGGCTATACCCTTGATTTGTGTGATAATTGGTTTTTTTATCATAAGCATTGTTTCATTTACTTTTCTACCCCATTTTTTAGTCTCAGACATCTTTTCAGGGGCCCCTTGGATTTCATTTAAGTCATAACCTGCTGAAAAAAAACGCTGTCCAGTGCTCATGATTAAAATACATTTTACGTCTTCATCCTCATCCGCTTCTAATAACCTACCGTGCATCATCTGGAGCATACTGATATTGAAAGCGTGTGCTTTTTCTGATCGATTAATAGTAATTGTAGCAACACGGTTCTTAACTTCATATAAAATCAATTCTTGATTGCTCATAGTTTCTCAAATTCATTTTAGCAAATTTATATTTTATCATTTTATAAGAAATAAAAATTTTTAGGGAAATGCTCGAGAATTACTTGGATTTGATTCAATAAAACTATATATTATTAATTTTCTAATAAAAATTATAAATTTCTTTTAAAAACTTATAGTCTTGTAATATTTAATTCTAAAAATTGATTCCTTTCTTACAATGTCTAATAAAGATTCGAGAGAAGATAGAAAATTCAAAGATTTAACCCCTATGATGAAACATTGGTATAGCATAAAGGAGACTCATAAAACAAAATACCCAGACCATATTATTGCGTACAGGATGGGAGATTTTTATGAATTTTTTTACGACGATGCTGTAAGGGTTTCTAAACTATTAGGGATTACACTAACGAAACGAAAAGTAGGAAGTGATGCATACCCACTTGCTGGAATTCCTCATCATGCAGGAAATTACCTAAAAAATTTAGTTAATTTAGGACAGACTGTTGTCGTTGTTGATCAATTAGAGGATCCATCTACTGTAAAAGGTAGGATAGTTAAGCGTGGAGTCGTCCAAATACTTTCTCCCGGAACTATTACCGAATTAGATATGTTGAAATCTAACGAGAACAACTATCTTTGCTCAATTGTCAAGGAGAGAAAAGGTTTTGGCATAGCTTTCGTGGATATCTCGACAGGGGAATTTGTTACTACAGAATTTTTAAAAAACGACCAAGATCCGTTAGAAAAATTATTGAGCGTTTTTTCACAATATGATCCAGTTGAAGTAATCGTACCCACTGAAATAAAAACAGATGGGCGTCTCTTTATGTTATTAACTGATTTGAATGACGCCCTAATTAAAACATTTGACGATATAGTTTTTGATTACGATGAATCGTGTAATCTTATTAAAAGACACTTTAAAATTTCCAATTTAAATAGCTTTGGTTTAGAAAGAAACAAATTAGCGGTTCAAGCGTCTGGAGGGTTATTAGCATTTTTAAAAGAAACCCAGAGAGATGTACTTCCCAACCTATTCAAAATCAGTTATATTCGAGAAGAAAAGGTGCTACACATTGATTATGTTACACAGAGAAATTTGGAATTGGTCAATTCGCTCTGGGAAAAAGGGAAGGATACAACGTTATACTCCATATTTAATCAGACGCACACCCCTATGGGAGCTCGATTACTAAAAAAAATCATTCTCCAACCACTAACGAATATAGATGAAATAAACCAGAGAATTAATATTGTTCATAAGTTTAAAGACGATGTTTTCATAAGATCAGAGTTAAGGGAAGAATTAAAGGTTATTGGTGATCTGGAAAGATATATTAACAGAATCAATTATTCTAGGAATTCCAACGCTCGCGATTTAATTAACATCAAACATGCTTTAGAAAAGATACCTAAAATTAAAAAAATATTAGAAGACACTAATAATCCAGAAATATCAGATTTCGATAAAAAAATCGATAATTTTAAAGAGATTCATAGCATAATTGAGGCTTCAATCAATGAAAATCCTCCAACCACGATAAAAGAGGGTAATCTAATTAAATCGGGCTTTAATGAGAGGATCGACGATTTAAGAGATGTTCTTCAAAATGGTAAAAGTTATCTTCTTGATTATGAGAGAACGCAGAAGAAGAGATGGAATTTAAATTCTGGTTTGAAAGTGGGACACAATAACATCCTTGGTTATTACATTCAAATTACTCTAAGAACATTAAAGGAGATACCTAAAGTCCCAAATGAATATATTGAACGCCAAACCCTAAAAAATGCAAAAAGATATACTACAGGCGAACTTAAGAAACTTGAAGAAAAGATAGTACACGCCGAAGATCAAATAAATGAAATAGAATACGAAATTTTTTGTACAATACGAGAAAAAGTCGTAGGTAAGACATTGGATATCCTAGAAACTGCGAGAACTATAGCTTATATTGATGTATTAGCTTGTTTTGCTGAAATTGCTGAGAAATATAACTACTGTCGACCTAAGATGAATTCTGAAGATAAAATTATAATAAAAGAGGGAAGACATCCCGTTGTAGAGCAAATTAATCTCTCTGAAAGATTTATACCTAATGATTGCTATTTGGATACCAATAAAGAGCAGGTATTAATAATTACAGGCCCAAATATGGCGGGAAAAAGTACTTATCTTCGACAAGTGGCTTTAATTTGTATTATTGCTCAAATGGGTTGTTTTGTACCGGCAAAATCAGCAATTCTTGGCGTAGTTGACAACATATTTACTCGAATTGGTGCTTCTGACGATTTAGCAAGAAAATTAAGCACATTTATGATTGAAATGACCGAAACCGCAAAAATCTTGAATTTTGCTACGGAGAAAAGCCTTATTATTATAGATGAACTGGGAAGAGGGACCAGTACCAGCGATGGTCAAAGTATCGCCTTAGCGACTCTTGAAAAGTTGCATGAATTAAAAGCAAAAACACTATTTAGTACTCACTACCACCAATTAACGGAAATAGATTTACCTCGAATTAAAAATTATCATCTTGATATTATTGAAAATGACGATGGCAGCATTAATTTCATCCGTAAATTACAACCGGGAAGCACTGATAAATCTTATGGAATTCATGTTGCTAAATTAGCAGGAATTCCAGATGATGTTATCATTAGAGCATTTGAAATCTTAGATGAAATTGAGGAAAAAGATCCTTTCAAAGCTACAGTAAAAGAAAACGGTAATGGATTGTTACATGGGAAGTATCACGATAAAATACTCCAAGAGAAAAAAATAGCGCTGGATAGAGTAAATTCAAATTTAGAAGTGAAAAAAAAAGAGTTAAATCGATTTGAGGAAGAATTAATCAAGGTTAAAAAAGCCTTAGTTGAAAAATCCTTTGAAGATGAAAAAATAATCAACTCTCAAGCGAGTAGCAATAGAATATCACATTCAAGCAGCACAAAGGAAAAGAAATACGTCCAAACTACTTTTTTTAAACCCACAATCGTGAAAGAAACGGTTGATGACGAATACTTTAGAGAGTTAGTTGAAGTTATTTCTGAGATTGATATCAACTTACTAACTCCCATTGAAGCGATGAAGAAGCTTATATTAATAAAAGAGAAATTATCAAACATTAATAAATAAAGATCATAGGTAAAATCCAGACTGTAATACTGATATAGATATAGAAGAATATTAGGACTGATACAACTATTGTCCTGAATTTTTGCCCTTTCTCATATTGCATAAGATGCTCAAATACTATTATAAGCATAAATCCCAAAAACATTAAGTGAGAAGGTTGGACTGCTTTCCATATTATTGGATCAAGGGGTGTAAGGCCTTGAATACCAGGAGTACTATTGGACCAATTATTAAGCATTTGAAAGAGATAATCAGGAAAAATAATGTATGGTAAACATAAAGCAGCGAAAGGAACTATGTAATAAATTAAATCTTTGAATTTGATTTTCTTGGTAAGTAGTAAAACGGGGATGAATAGAACAGAATTTATTTTTATAGTAGAGAGGGCAAAGAATATCCCTGACACCCACTTTTTATCATTTTCTAAAGATGTGTAAGACAAGAGTAAGAAGAATATGAGTAAGAAGTTACAATTATTATACCACCCATCTATTATAAAACCAACGAGTACAGTGAAGTAAAACCACAGCAAATTTGTTCTATTTTTGATTATTTTAAATGCTTTGAGAACTATATAACTAGAGATTATTAACCGTAATATATCCCATACATACACACCAATTTCGAAAGGAATCAGTCCCATTGGATAAAAAATGAAATACCAAAAGTAGAGGTAATATGGTGGCCAATCAGGCACTCCTTCTGGTACGAAAACCGGATCGTAAAAGTCAATTAAACCATTCTCTAATCCAAGTAAAAGTATTCTAAAATCCACATCTCTGGATCCATCTAAAAATAACGGTAGGTCGAGTATATTAACTACGATTCTGCTAATGAATAGAACTATAGCTGTGGCTATTAGAAGATAAACCATGTTTGTATGAACGGTATAGTGCACTTCTTCATCCATGATAATGTTAAAAATTTTATTTATTTGATATGGATAGTTTTAAGTATTAATTGAAATTTATAAGAATTTTGTTGTAGCCCCTATTTCTTTTATTAAATGGTATTTATTTAAATCTTAATAGAGTTTTATTTTATATTTGATGATTATATGATCCATATAAGCCTTTTCAAATTAATTTAAATAGCGATGGATTAGGAATAGGATGAAAAGAAGTAAAATAAAGAAAATTATTGATGCAGAAAAGATAGCCGCTGGAGAGGTAGTCGAAAGACCGGCAAACATCGTAAAGGAATTAATTGAAAATAGTATAGATGCGGGAGCGAAAGAGATACGTGTAATAATCAAAAAAGCAGGAAAAAATTTAATCCAGATTATTGATAATGGGATAGGTATCCCACCTGAGGAGATTGAAATAGCGTTTGAGCGCCATACTAGTAGCAAGATAGTGAACATTGAAGATTTAGAACGATTATCTACTTTAGGTTTTAGAGGTGAAGCTTTAGCTAGTATTGCTGTAGTGAGCCAAGTTGAAATAGCTTCAAGAATTAAAGAAAGGGAAAGAGGAGTGAAGTTAGTACTGAAGGATGGCAAAATTATTGAGAAAGAAGAGGTTTTTTGCTCAATTGGAACGGACATTAAAGTTAAGAGTTTATTCTATAACATCCCTGTAAGATTAAAGTTTTTAAAAAAAGACTCTACTGAGCTAGGTCACATCACTGACATCATCCAACGATATGCTTTGGCATATCCTCAACTTCATTTCATTTACACGCATAATAATTTATCCATTCTTACTTGCCCCGCTTTAAATGATTTAAAGACAACAGTTTTTCATATTTATGGTAAGAAAATAGCAAATCTGATGGAATCTATTAATCACAAGGAAGAAAAGTTTAACCTTTATGGATTAATGGGCCATAGTGAGATTTCTAAAAATAACAGAACAGATTCAAGCTTCCTATTAAATAAACGTTATGTAATAAGTGACCTTATATTTAGGGCTGTTCAAGAAGCGTATAAAGGAACCTTAATGACGGGAAAATTTCCATTCTTCATTATAAATCTAGAAATTGACCCTTCTATAATTGATTTTAATGTTCATCCAAAAAAGTTGCATGTTCGGTTTGAAAACGAAGAATACATATACAATAAAGTTTATAACATTGTTCGCAAATTTGTTGAAGATAAATTTATAGAAAAGGAAGATACTTACAATTATTCAGAAATCAGCAAGTATACATCACCTATATCCGGTAAAGATAAGCAAGAATTGAACAAAGAGTCTACAAGTTCAATAAATACCACTGAATTATATATTGAAGATCATTATGAAACAATTCAACCGGAAGAAAAAGTTAGTACTAATCAATCTCCAATACTAGAGAAAGAAGTGTTAGAAAAAGAAGTTCAATTAAATTTAACTAACAGCGATATAGGCAATGGAATCGAAAAATTCTCTTCGGTAGATTCAGTTTTAAGAGGAAATTACATCGATATAAAGAATTTCCCTAGATTACGATTAATATCTCGAACGGGTCAATTAAGTAACAAAACATATATAATTCTGGAAGGGATTAATGAAAATAGCGAGGAAGGCTTTTACATATTAGATCAGCACGCTGCTTCAGAACGCGTTAGTAAGGAATTTTTTTATAATTTTTATAAGAATTCTAGAAAGAGTAAACAAAAATTAATTACTCCTCTTAAAATCGAGGTCAGTCCAAGCGAGAAATTCTTCTTAGAAAGCAATATTAAAGAGATTGCTAAGTTAGGATTTGATTTTGAGCATTTCGGAGGAAATACATTCGTGTTAAGAGCAGTTCCAATAGTAATGGGAAGAACTCCAAATTTACATATTATAAATGAAATCATCAGTGATATAACCGATATTGGAAAGGATAGGAGCTTTTCAGATAAATTGGAAGAAATCATAAACTATTTAGCATGCCATAAAAGTATTCGAGGAGGAGATGACATGTCGTTACAATCCATCAGAAAGTTAATTATTGATTTAGCAAACTGTAAGGATTCGTTCCATTGTGCACATGGAAGACCAACGCTTAAATTTTTCTCATTTAAAGAGTTAGATAAGCTTTTTAAAAGAATAGTATGAATGAGCAAAAAAACTCAAAATTAATCTTTTTAGAATATTTGGTTAGAATATCACGCTTTGCTGAATGCGATTCCTTCAATACCTTGGATACCGTCTACTTGTCCAAGTAATTCTTCAATCCTATCGGTGCCCCCCCATTCTTCAGGGTATCTAACCCGTAATCTTGCTTTTTTCAAACCAAATGCTACAGGTCTTATATCGTAGTTTTCAATAACGGCATCATCCGGAAGTGCAGTTTTCAATTTTGATACAAATTCTTCGAAATCTACATCAATGTCTTCTGGAACTACATCAATTAATGCTACAAATTCTCCCATTTTAGATACACTCTTTTAAGTTTTATTTAAGGGCCTTCAAATTCGCAACGAAGACATTTATAAGTGTTTCCCATAGTTCTGCAACGTTCACATCTCCAAATAGTAACATCGCCACACTGAGGACAAGGAAAATGAACTGCAGCTTCATAGGGGGCTATAGGTCGTCCACAAGAGAAACACATGTTTTTTTTATAACTTGACATCGTCATTATTAGTAGTCTTAGTTAACTGTAATGGATAATAAAATATCATATAACTTTAATTATTTTCGATTTTAAAAACTAATTTTATTCTAGATTTACCCAGAAATATTCGTAATCAATATTTATATTAATTCACAACATAATAATTATAAAGCTTATTTTATTTTATACAAAAGTTATTCTTTTTAAATAATACGATGCCAGAAAATAAAGTGAAGAAATATTTTAGCTTAATAGAGGCATGGGCTTGGTGCGAAATATGTACCGAAATGGTCAATATTAGGGTAGATAAGGACGAAATCAAGGCGGGATTAAAAATGGGGATTTACACGAAAGAATATAAACATGTAAATCCTTTTCCTGATACTGAAGATGTTGATGATGTTTCAAGTCAAGAACATACAGTTTACATATACATAGACGAAAATTACGACATTACGGGCGTAAGATCTTTTTTTGGAGATTCACCAAGTATGAGCGATGTTGGAGGGCCTAGCGTCGAACCAGGGGGAGAAGTGAAAATCCCAATTGTAGTAAAGGAAGTACAACCTATGAGCGTTCAACTAGGAATGATATCTATGGATGAATTTAAACTTTTAACGGTCTGCGATGGAATGAATTCAGTAGAACAATGTGCTGAGATAACGCAGAAACCTGTCGATAAAATCGAAAATATGTTAGAGAAATTAAGGAACAAAGGCTTAGTTAAAGTTATTAAGAGAACATCGGAGTGATGAAAAACTATAATCCAACTTCTTTTTTAAATAATTTATTATGAAAAAAAAGTTCTCCTTTTTCAATAAACTTAATAATCTGTTTCCTGGAAGTGTTTTTGGATTAATTTCTTTTGGGATAAGTCTATTCACCCATTTAATAGGAGTTCTGTTGTATCCTAACTACAATATGACCAAAATAGCGATAAGTTTTCTAGGCGATGGATATGGGGGAATAATTTATCGTATTGGATTAATTTTAACAGGGATAATAGGCATACCGTTCTGCCTTTTTTTGGGAAGATCCTTTAATAAGGAAGACACAATAGAACCCCTTCGAAAATTGACAGTAATAGGATCCATAATTTATTGTGTTTCGTTAATGCTTATTGGTTATTTTTGGGGAAGCGATGCTGTGGTTTCTTTTATCCACGGTTTAAGCGCATTTCTATGCTGGGTTGATGGTTTGATCTTCATAAGCCTTGTTAGTATTCTAATGTTTAAAGATGTGAGATATCCAAAGTCAATTGCATTTTTTGGATTTATAGTTGCAGGAACTTTCTTATTACACTTGACTTTTCTTACCCCGATAACACAATGGATTATGACTTTATCAATAATGCTATGGGTGTGGATAATTTCCTCTTATATGCTATATAAGCATTTTTAACAAAAAGATTTATCCTGAAATGAAATATTGGAGTTTATAGCAATCCTGTAGATTTCATCATTTTTCGAGTTATATATTCAAATATATCTTCTACCTTATCACCAGTTTTGGAAGAGCATTCAAAATAACCCTGTAAATTATATTTTTCAGACAATTCAACAGCGTCCTCGGTTTCCACAGATCGTTTTTCTTGGAGATCTAGTTTTCCTCCCACCATAATAATTGGCAAATTTAATTCTGCTTCCCTAACATTTTTCTCAAAAATTGAAAGCCAATCATCTATGTTTTTTACACTTGTATATCGAGTTATATCAAACATAAATATTCCCCCATCAGCACCTTTAGCAAAGCTAGGTAATAGCACTTTAAAGCGTTGTTCTCCCCCAAAATCCCAAATTCGAACGACAATTTTCTTTCCATCAATTTCTAAGTCTTTAACATAAAAATCAGCACCAACAGTCATTTTTATGTCTTCGTCAAATATTTTTGTGAGATATCTATTAACTAGAGTAGTTTTCCCTACACCTCCATCTCCAAAAATGCATAATTTAAACGCGCCTTCACGATCTGTCATTTTTAACACCTTTTTTTTATAATGGTAAATTAATTTTAATTTCTTACTTTAAAATTAATATTTTTATTATATTTAATTCTATTTTTAACTTACTTATAAAAAAATCGTCTAATATCTAGAACAATTAAACTTCAATTTCATAAAGCATCAATTCAGAAGAAAAATAATAAATAACATTTAGGATAAAAGTAAAATTATGTCAGATCAAAAAATTTACTACAAATATTGGCCAAAGGGAGTTCCAAAAGAAATTCAAATTCCAAATAAGACTTTAATTGATTTTCTTGAAGATTCTGCAAAAATTTATCCTAATAATGTAGTAACATATTTCATGGGGTTCGAACTCACCTATTCTATGTTACTTGATATTGTCTATCGTGTAGCAACAAAATTAACCGAACTTGGTATAAAGAAAGGTGATTGTATAGCAATCCAATTTACTAATAATCCCGCTTTTATTGCTTATTATTACGGTATTTTGAAGATTGGTGGAATTGTCACTCCAATCTCGCCATTATTTAAAAAACTTGAGATTAAGCGGCAACTCAACGACAGTGACGCAATAAGTTATATCGGTTGGGAAGGTTTTTCTGGATTAGTTGATCCGATTATAGGCGAAACTGGTGTAAAACACAAGTTTTATAGCAACTTATCGCCTTTTTTATCACCTGATCCTATGGCACCTCCTGAATTTTCCATAGGAGGTGATCCTATGATGGAAGATCTAATACGGGAAACAATACCAAATCCACCGGAAGTAGAAATCACTCAAGACGATTTAGCTCAATTGCAATATACGGGTGGAACAACAGGATTCCCTAAGGGAGCTATGTTAACCCACGGAAGTATTGCTGCTAATATTTTTCAAGCTGAATCATGGTTTGTTGAAAAGGAATTAGGTAAAGAAGTATTATTAGCTGCGTTACCATTTTATCACATATACATGGGTTTTATGATGAACATGTGCGTACATAATGGATGGAAACTAGCATGTGTGTTTAATCCTCGGGAAGCTCACGAAGTCATCGAAGTCATCGAAGCAACTAAAGTTACTGTATTTCCTGGAGTAGCTGCTATTTATAATAATCTAAATATTTACGAAGGAATCCAAAATCACAACTTATCAAGCATTAAATATTGTTTAAGTTCGGCGGGCCCCCTTCCCGACGATGTAAGAAAAACATTCGAAGGCCTTACTGGATCCAAGCTTCGAGAAGCGTATGGGTTAACCGAGATGTCCCCAGCCGTTACGGCAAACCCTTTTGAAGCTAATTTCAAACCAGGTACAATTGGCATGCCGTTTCCGAATACAGATGTAAAAATTTGCGATCCTAACGGCAATACACTTGGGATTGGAGAAGTTGGAGAAATTGTAACAAGAGGGCCGCAGATGATGAAAGGTTATTATAAACGGGATGAGGAAACTAAAAACACAATCAAGGATGGCTGGTTGTGGACGGGGGATCTAGCGCTAATGGATGAAGATGGTTATTTTCTCATTAAAGACAGACTAAAGAATTTAATCAAGTATAAGGGGCATTCCGTTTATCCTACTGAGGTCGAAGATCTTTTGTATTACCATGAAGCAATTCAGGAATGTGGCGTTATAGGAATCATAGATGACGAAGGAAAGGAAAATATCAAAGCTTATGTTGTACTTAAAGAAGATTATAAAGGAAAAGAAATCAATGAACAAGATATCATCGATTGGGCAAAAAATAACATGGCATTTGATAAGTATCCACGCTTTGTAGAATTTATTGATGAAATTCCAAAGACAGTTGTTGGAAAAGTGTTACATCGAGAATTAAAAGATTTGGAAGCATTAAAAAAGTGATTCCTTAGAGTTGCTTTGTATTATTTTCTATTATTATTTATTCAAGTATACCAGTATTTCTATTAGAATTATTTGCTTTTATTCTATTTCTTTTATAAAGAATTATCAATATTTTTTTTAACCTAAGTTAGTATCATTTTATTACTTATGGAACAAAAAAAATTAGAAATAGCTATATTTGGGGCAGGATGTTTCTGGGGAGTAGAGTCTAGATTTGGGAAAGTAAAAGGAGTAGTAGAAACTGAGGTTGGTTATACTGGTGGCACCACGAAGAATCCCTCTTATAAAGATGTGTGTACTAATAAAACTGGGCATGCTGAAGTTGTTAAAGTCACGTTTGACCCTTCAATTGTATCTTATGAAGAACTTTTAGAAATTTTTTGGAATTTACATAATCCTACTTCACTCAATCGTCAAGGATGGGACGTAGGAACGCAATACAGGTCTGCAGTTTTTTACAATAGTGAAGAACAGCGATTAGCAGCGCTAAAGTTAAAGGAAGACTTAGATAAATCTGGGAAATATAATAAACCAATAGTTACAGAAATAATTCCAGTTTCAGAATACTATAGAGCTGAAGAATATCATCAGAAGTATGATGAAAAAAACAAAAGATCAATATTTTCTATTTAAATTTATTTAACTAGTTGAGAGATTAGAGTTTTAATATCAGTTTATTTCTATGTCTATCCCAGACACGATCAACAGTTTTTCTTATAACCTTTTTAGCGGCTTTCTTTACAACGAACCTATTCATTCTAGCACCAAGTTTGCCATTTATTTTCTCAGTAATTAAGGTTTTTAAGAGCTCCTCTAACGAGCCACCTTTAGAAGCTTTATCAATAAATAACACAAAAACTTTTTCGACTGCATTATCAATTTTATGTCTTAATTCTGGAGAGATTTCTTCTTCCATATTTAACACCTCTTATTATCCTCTTTCAGAGACGAAAAAATCGTAAAAGTAATTAAAAAATCTTAAAACTTGTATAAAAAATTAGGCGAATCATAACCAATTAATAATTATACTTTTTTTATGAACTAACTTAAATTATTTTATGCTTAATCATAGGTTAATAGATCCACCTCGTGAACCCGAAAAATTTGTCAAAAAAGCAGTTCAATTTTTACAAAAACACGCGAAAAATAAAAAAGTATTCTGCGCGCTTTCTGGTGGGGTCGATAGTTCGGCAACCTATCTCCTGCTCAAAGAAGCTAAGATCGAAACCATTCCCGTTTTTATAGATCACGGACTTATGCGAATAATTAGAGGAAAAGAAGAAAGCGAACATGTTAAAAAATTATTTCCTGATGTTTTAATTATAGATATTAGAGATTCATTTCTGCCTAAAATATTAGGAGAGGAAGATGCTGAAAGTAAAAGAAAATTATTCAAGGACGCGTACTCCGATACCATAAGTAGAGTAATAAAACAAGAAAATTGCCATTTGTTAGCTGATGGTACCATTCTACCAGATATCGAAGAGAGTTTTGGGGCAAAAATCTCAGATCTGAAAGAAACTATGTCATTGGAAGAAGAGCTTTCACTAAAAGCTAAAAATCCTCAAGGTTTCGTTAAAAGCCAGCATAATTTAGAGATTGAATACGATGTAGAAGCTACAATCCAACCAGTTGCTAGTCTTACTAAACCAGAAGTTAGAAAAACGCTTGAATACTTCAACATGCCTAATGAATTAGTATTTAGGAAAGCTTTTCCGGGACCTGCGCTTTCAGCGAGGATTATTGGTCCAGTGACATTAGAAAATTTAAATTTTGAGAAAAGAGTCCATGATGTTGTAGAATCTGCTATTAGCGATTATTACTTGGAAAAGTATGGAAAACCAATGATTATTAACGAAAAAGGAGAACAAGAACCATTTCAAGCATTTGCTGCGACAACTACGGATGTTTTATTAAGAAAAGTAACGGGTATTATTAATGGTCAAAGAACTTACGAAGTTCCATTATCGATTAAGGGTGAATGGGATTTTGAAAAACTAGTACACTTTTCTTCTCAAGTAAAGGGATACGCAAGAATTCTTTACGAGCTTCATGAAAGCCAGGAAGGATTATATGATGTAATAATTCGTTCGATAAATAGCATAGATGCAAGAACGGCAAGTGTTACAAACTTACCGATAGATTTAATTGAAGAATTAAAATATAAGCTGTTAGAGTTCCCAGACACTAAAGATATATATTTTGATATTACACCGAAACCTCCAGCTACAATTGAATACATTTAAAATATTTTCATATTTAATATTGTAGAATAAGAAATGAAAAGGCATTTAGTGCAATACTTTTATAGAAGCTTTCAATCTTCTTAATTTCGAGTCGTAATCTGGACAAATTTTATATTCGGGAAATCTGCATAAGGTTTCAATCTTAGGAAGGACACATTTATATGTGAAAGGGCACGACAAAATATTCCTTTCAAGGTTAAAATTTGATTCTGTAATCATCATTTATACCAACTTTTTATCACTATTAAAGAAAAGTACACATTTCTTATGTCCGTTATATTATCCCAGAATAATTAAAAAAAGCTGAGTGCGAGAAATTTTTAATTTCTTTCTTATTCTGGTCGATTATAATAAATTCCTTTGATTTTAATCCAGTATAGTTCTAATAATACTTTTATACGTCGGAAGAAGAAAAGTTTTTCTGAAGAAACTTATATTATTTAATGATATCGGTAATAAAACAAGTTTCTACGATTTTTATTCCTGCTATCTGTGAGATTTTATCTTCAATGAGGGGATTGAATTGCTCGATTGATTCGATATCCACTTTCATAAAAATTCCACACTCTCCAGATAATCTCCAAATGGCCGTAATTTCGTCTATTTTCTTTAATTCAAAGAGGATTCGTTTAATTTCTTTGAAATCTGGCTCAACTTTTATCGTCGCCGATGTTTTTGGTTTTGTATCAAGCTCATATTCTATAGTAAAACGCTTTATAGTCCCTTCCTCCTGCATTTTGGATACTCTTCTTCTGACTGTTGCTTCTGTTTTTTCAATAATGTCACTAATTTCGTTAAATGACTTCCTACCATCTTTCTTTAATTCCTCTAAAATCTTAAGATCTACTGGATCTACAGTCCTCATACTAATAGACTCTATAACTTAATTTTATTTTTTTAATATAATATCAAATTCTTATGATCAAATATATAAAAATAATTTAAATAAATTACGAATTTTAAAAATTGTTTTATCGAAACTTTACACATTGTTGTGAATTAATACACTTGTATATTCATTAATTGAATATGTTTTAAATTGCAAGAAATTCGTTTTGACAAAATATATTATTTTCTTTTTTCGACTTGCAATAATCACTTTTGATGAAAAAGTTATTTTTCGCTGATATAAATCTATTAATAATACTGAACCATTAATATTGTGAAATAGTTCTAAATCTAAGTCAGCTCTGTTATAATTTCTAACAAAAATGATACTCTATCCACGGTTTAGGACTATTAAACTCCTTCTTAATGAAGAGCAGACCAAAAAAGAGCTTGAAAAGTATTAAAAAAGTCGCTCGAAATAGACATTTTTTAAATTTCTATCATTGAATAGTCAATATATTGTAATTTTTACATTTTTCGAAGGTGAACAATCTTTTTTTTATTGATTTAGTTCTTTTAGGATATTATATCGGCTTTATTTAATCTTAACAAAAACTTATTGAGATTAATTACACTGAAAAGAGATGGACTTCATTTTAGTTAATATAACTATTATCTGAAAACATAATTCATTGAAAGTAAGGGAAGAATAAAATAAACTTACTTAATGATATCGGTTATAAAACAAGTTTCAATTATCTTAATTCCCGTTATTGGTGATATTTTTTCCTCTATTAACGGATTAAATTGCTCGATTGAATCGACATCAACTTTTAAAAATAAACCACAATCACCTGATAACCGCCATAAACCTGAAATTTCCTTAATATTAGTTAATTCTTTCAATATCCTTTTGATATCCTTAAAATCAGGTTCAATTTTAATGGTTGCATTAAGTTTTTGCTTTGAATCAATTTCATAATCAATAGTAAATTTCTTTATTATGCCCTCATCAACAAGTTTTTTCACCCGTCTTCTAACTGTTGCTTCTGTTTTCTGCACATTTTTAGAAATTTCATTATAAGACATTCTACTGTTTTCTTTAAGTAGGTCCAAAATTCTAAGATCAATTAAATCCATTTTGATCAAATCGTAAAAATTCGAGATATAAAATTCAGAAGTTAATCTGCTTCTAGTTTTAGAATATGATGTTTCATTTATTAATTCATTGCTATTGATGAGAAGATTAAAAATTATCTATTTTATCTATTTTTCTAAAGTTAAAATTTAGAGTTATTATTGGATAGTTAATAAATTAATGATCGAAATTAGTATTTAAATGATCTAATTTTAAAAAAAGATTAATATCTTTATTTAATATTTTTAAACATAGAAGAATTTAATTCTATACATTGGATTTAATTTGAAAAATAAAATACAATTATAATTGATTATAAAATGAGTGAAAATAAATATGATTTAGCGATTATTGGAGGAGGACCAGGAGGTTATCATGCGGCTATTAGGGCGGCTCAATATGGAGCAAAAGTCGCTTTAATTGAAAAAGACAAATTGGGAGGTACCTGTCTTAACTGGGGTTGTATCCCTACAAAAGCTTTATACGCGTCTTCCCATTTAATTGAGAAAATTAAAGAAGCTCATGAATTCGGAATAGAAATATCTGATTATAAATTAGATTTTGCTAAAGCTGTCGAAAGAAAAAATAAAGTAGTAGAACAATTAGTTGGTGGAATTGAGCAATTAGAGAAAGCTTGGAAAAATGATGTGTATAAAGGTCACGGTAAAATTATAAGGGGAGATATTAATAATGGATTTGAAGTCTCGGTTGAAGGCGAAAATAATGCAGTAATTAAAGCAAAAAGAGCAATTATCGCAACAGGCTCCTCACCTGCTCTAATTCCTGCATTTAATATCGATCATGAACGGATTTTAACAAGTGATGATATTTTACATCCTGATTTTAAAACTATACCTAAGAGACTTTTAATTATTGGCGCAGGTGTTATTGGCTGTGAATTTGCTAATATTTTTACAATGTTTGGTAGTAAAGTAACCATACTTGAGTATCTTCCCTCCGCAATTGCTACAGAAGAACCTATGATTGTAAAGGTTTTAATAAAAAAGTTTGATGAATTGGGAATTGAACTCTATACTTCGCAAAATGTACTATCTGTAGAAAACACGGGTTCTGGAGTAAAAGCGACAACCTGTAATGCATCCATTTCACGAGATCAAATAAATTCTGCTGAAAAATCTATCTATGAAGCTGATTTATGTCTAGTATCCATTGGACGCATAAAAAAATCAAAAGATCTTGGATTAAAAACACTTGGTATAGAAACTGACCGGGATGCTATAAAAGTCAATAAAAATACATTAGAGACTTCTTTGAAAGGAATTTATGCAATCGGAGATGTCACAGGAGGACTTATGCTTGCTCATGTAGCCAGTTATGAGGGTGATATCGCAGTTGCAAATGCTTTAGCCAGTATTGGAGGCTTTCCTGTTAATGAAATGAAACCTGATTACGCTGTAATTCCAGCAACAATTTTCACATCCCCAAATATAGGATCTGTAGGCTATAGAAGAAAAGTTGCTAAAGATATGGGAATTAATGTCTTGATGGGTCAATTTCCTTATGAATCACTTGGTAAAGCTAAGTGTATGGGTGAAGAAGAAGGTTTTATTATGGTACTTGCCGATAAAAACACATATAAAATCATTGGAGCTTCTTGTATTGGAGCTGAAGCACCCGAATTAATATCTGAAATTGCTCTAGCTATGCAACATGGATTAACAATCCATGATGTCGCAGAGACAATCCATAGTCATCCTACAATATCTGAGATGGTGTTAGAAGGTTCTGAGTCTGTCATAGGTAAAGCAATCCATAAGAAGGGGCGCCCTATTCACGACTAAAATAAAATTAGTATTTTTTTTTCTTTTGTAAAAAAAAATTATTTTGATTCTTTTCTTTTAAAATACAACATTTCATAAGTAGAAGTATCCTATTCATCATTAACTCTGTTTTTAATTCTGTTTTTGATCAAAAGCTAATATTATTTGAATGATCCCTACACACATGGTCGTTTCTCTTTATTAAGTATTATGTAGTTTAACATATTATTCCGTGACTACTTTCAAAAATTGTATATCATTACTATCGTCGTTGGGCGACTAATTCTTTACTTCTCGTGTCAGTTATGACTCATATTATAGATATGAAACCTTTATGTCCGTGACGAAAACCGTCATATTTATATATGAAAATTCACATAATATTATTGAGGTGAGTAAGTTACTATGAACAGTTTTAGATCGAAAGAAAAAGCTGAAATGAATTTTGAGAATATAAAAGACGCCGTAAAAGGTTTATATGAGATTTTAGATCTTTCCCTAAGAGAAGATGATTTTTATTATGAGGCAGGGAAAGATAATATTACAGCAATTTATAAAAATCTCATAGATTTATTGTTAAACGAGTTTGGGCTTCGACAACTTGTAAAGAAGATCCAAAACTCAGAAGTAGAGTTAAACATCGTGCTAAACGAATATTTAGCTAATATGTAAATCAATTTTCTTTTTTGGTTATTTTTTCAATTTTCACATTTATTCCGATACCAGCTCCCTGACTTCGTCCGTAAAATACTCACCTCAATGTCCAATCATCGTTCACGGAGATATCAGGGAACTGACCCTTTTACTTTTTATCGGAATATTTAGACTTCACTGAATAATTAATTAAAAAATTTTTACTCAGAACTTAATTGTTTGTTTAAATTAATGATTAATGGAACCTCTTTCTCATCCTTTCTTATAACGACTTTTAAAACTCCATCTTCAATTGTAGCGCTCACAGGTTCAATTTTAGACACTTTTTCCTTTGTCCTTGATTCTAAACAAGTGTGTGCCTCGTTATAAAGATAACAATTAACACAACAGAATCCTACAGGCAGGTATCCTACTATGGAACATTGATCATATGCTTCACAATTACAATTATTACACATTTTTTTATCACTCCATTATTTTTTATTTACTTTTTGGGAAATTTTAATTTATTTTATAAATGTTTATTACCATAATATAATAATATAATGTTTTCATATTTAAAGATGATCGTTCTTCGACATTTCTTGTTTTGAAAAGAATATATTTGCATAATCTTGATCGTGTGATGCTGTTTTCAACACATAGATCCTGGAAATTGATCATATATAGCTCAGAAAGATAATTTTATCGAAAAGTAATAGTTAAAATCGATGTAATCGATCATTATTACTTTTAAAAGCGATCATCAAAACTATATCTGAAAGATTACAACATTTTAGAAAGATTTTGATCAACTTTGATCATTAACCTATCTTTAATTAAGTTTTCTATAAAAAAAGATGTTTAGAAATTATTAAGAATAAAAGAAATAAACAAAGAGGGAAATTGGGTGCTCAAAATAGAACTTAATATGTGCGTTTTTAATATTATATAACAAATAGAAATGATTTGGTTATTGAATTTTCTAAAAAATTTTATTAAATCTCCTTTATTCTTCTAAATATCTAGTAGAAGGAAAATAAAACTTTTAGACATGTCTGTAATAAATTTTGAGTTTCGAAATGAAGTATTGAAACATAATGCTTCTTTACAGTACTGCTATCAGTGTAGTACATGTAGTGGTGGTTGCCCCGTTGCTCTGATAACTCAAGGTAGTTATAATCCTAGAAAAATTATAGAACAAGCGATTTTAGGGTTAGAGGATAAATTAATAATAAGACAAGATCCTAATCCTTGGCTTTGTTCAACCTGTCAGACATGCGTTGAGCTATGTCCTCAAAAAGTTGAGATTACTGAAATTTTTACATTAATAAAAAATAAATGTTTTAATACTGGCAAAGTTCCTGAAGCTTTTATTTCACAAGGGAGAACTGTTTTAGAAAATGGAGTTGCACTTCCATATTCAAAAGCCATTATTACCAGACGGGAGAAATTGCGCCTTCCTTCCATAAAAACAGCACCAGTTGATGAAATTAAGAAAATATTAAAAGAAACTAAGTTTGAAAATAACATTCCAAAGGAGGGAGCATAAAATATGTCTTATGATTTATTTTTAGGGTGTGTAATTCCGGCAAGGCTTCCATTCTTAGAAGCATCTTCAAGAAAAGTATTTGAAAAGCTTGGTATTAAATTGAATGATGTTGATGGGTTTAGTTGTTGTCCTGATCCAACGGGTATAGAACTTATAGATCATAAAACTTGGTTAGCTTTAGGTGCAAGAAATTTAAGCTTATCAAATAATAATGGTGGAATTATCTCTTTTTGTTCGGGTTGTGTTGAAACTCTTAAAGGAGTTAATTACTATATAAACAAAGATTCTGAAATAAAGAATGATGTAAATAAAATCTTAAAGATTGTTGGTAAAAAATATGAGGGTAAAACTGAAGTAAAGCATTTCGCTCAGGTTCTTTATGAAAATCTTGATAAAGTAAGAGAAAATGTGGAACGTCCTTTAACTGGTTTTAAAGTTGCCGTTCATTATGGGTGTCATTATTTAAGACCTTCTGAGATTATTAATTGGGATGATCCTTTTGAACCAAACACTCTAGATGAAATTGTTAAAGCTATAGGTGCTGATTCTATAGATTACGAATTAAAGATGGAATGCTGTGGAAATCCTCTTGAGAAATCCGATAAAAAAATTTCTCTACAAATGATAGATAACAAATTCAAGTCAATTCAAGAAGCTGGTGCGAATTGTGTTAGCCTAGTATGTCCAGCATGTTTTCAACAATTCGATTTCAACCAACGAGAACTGAGTAAAGAAAAAGAAAATGGTTATAACTTCCCTGTTTTTTATCTCTCAGAGTTAATAGCCCTCGCATTTGGGTTCAAACCTGAAGAATTAGGAATGAGCTTTCATCGAGTTCGACCTAAAGAATTATTAGCAGGATTTTAGAAATTAAGATAAGTTATATAATAAATTTAAACTTAAAAATAAGAATTGATAGAAAAATGGGATTAGTAGATATAAAAACATTCAGAAATTTGGAAGATGATGTAATCTCAGTCAATAGATGTTGTGCTTGTGGCGCTTGTATAGCATATTGTGAAAACCAAGCATTTAACGTTATTGAGATGGAAAATTATAATCCTAAGTTTAAAACTGATAAAAGTGTTGAAAATTGTAAAGAATGTGGGTATTGTTATTATATTTGTCCGCAAACAGAACCATTATTAGATAAATTAAAAGAAACACACTTAATTAAAGATGAACTTGGGAACATAATTGATATACTCGCCGCCAGGACAACAAATACAAAATTTAAAGAAGTTGGACAAGATGGGGGTATTGTATCAACTCTTTTAACTTATTTATTTGATACTAATAATATTGATGCCGCAATTGTATCAGAATACGATGATAATTTTAAACCAATACCCAAAATAATATACAGTAAAGATGATTTAGTAAAATCAGCAGGGACTCGATATTCGATTTCATCTAATATTTTACCATTAAAAGATTTGACTCAAATCGCAGAAGACATCATTTCTCAAAAGAAACGCATTTATGATAGCGATCAATTACGAATTGCCTTTATTGGGACACCGTGCCAATGTAGAGCTATTAGTAAAATGAAGCTTTTGAATATTAAACCTGCACATGTTATAAGTATAGTTATTGGTCTTTTTTGTTTTGAAAATTTTGATTATGATAAATTGATGGCTGCGCTAAGGTCAAAAACTAAAAAAAATCCTTCAGATATTAAAAAAACAAATATTAAGAAGAACTTCTTTGTCACATCAAAAGATGACTCTGTTAAGGAAGTGAATATTAAAGACCTTGATGATGCAGTAAGGAATCATTGTCATGAATGTGATGATTTTGTAGGGAGATTTTCAGATCTTAGCATTGGAGCCTCTGGAGCCGCTAAAAGTTATTCAATGATTCTTACTCGAACTGAAAAAGGTCGTAGTTTAATAGATTCATTACTCGCCACAGGATATATCGAACGATATATTATTCCTGCTGATCAGATTTCAGAATGGCAACCTAAAAAAATCAATTGGTTGAAAAAAATGACTTCACTAAAGGTGAAGAAATAAATAAAAGGTGATATGATTGGAAAAAAATTCAAAAACTGTTCTTATTATTGGGGCTGGTATTGCGGGTATTCAAGCGGCTTTAGATTTAGGAGATATGGGAATAAAAGTTCATTTAGTTGAAAAAAATCCTGTAATTGGAGGAAAAATGGCTCAATTAGATAAAACATTTCCTACTTTAGACTGCTCAATTTGTATCTTAGCACCTAAATTATCAGAATGTTATAGGCATCCAAACATTACTCTTTATACGCTTTCAGAAGTAAATAATGTTGAAGGTACAAGTGGGAATTTTACAGTAGATATCCTTAAACGTGCACGATATGTTAAGGAAGATGTTTGTACTAATTGTGGTGATTGTGCTTCAGTTTGCCCAGTAAGAGGAATTCCAAATTATTTTGATGCTAATTTGAAAAATATGGCAGCAGCATACATCCCATTTCCCTCAGCAGTTCCTCCAGTCTACATAATTGATAAAAATTCATGTGTTTACTTAAATTATGGAATTTGTGGACTGTGTGTAAAAGCTTGTGGAGCTGAGGCAATTGATTTCTCACAAAAAGATGAAATTTTAAAAATTAATAATGTTGGTTGCATTATCGTAGCACCAGGATATGGTTTATTGGAAGATGTCTCTCCGTTAACAAATTATGGTTATGGGAAATATAAAAATGTAGTAACCGCCTTAGAATTTGAACGATTAATATGTGCTTCTGGACCATTAGAAGGGCATCTAAAAAGATTATCCGATGGAAAAGATCCTAAAAAACTTGCTTTTCTACAATGTATAGGATCACGCTCAGATAGAGATAAAAAGTATTGCTCTTCTATTTGTTGCATGTATACCACGAAAGCAGCAATGATCTCTTATGAGCATAATAACGATTTAGAATCATATGTTTTTTATATTGATATGAGAGCAGGAGGAAAAGGATTTCAAACTTTTCTCCGTAGAGGAGCAGATGAATATAACATTAAATATATTAAAAGTAAGATATCCCATATTGATGTTGATGAGGATAATACTCCTATTATAACTTACGAAGATTATGATACATCTGAAATAAAACAGATGAAAGTGGATTTAGCTGTTTTAGCAACATGCATAATTCCATCACAAGGAATCGAAAAATTAGCAGATATATTAGGAATTGAATTAAATAATTATAATTTTGTAAAAACAAATCCATTCTTACCAGTAGAAACGAGTGTGGAAGGAATTTTCACATGTGGATGTGCTCGTGAACCAATGGATATTCCTCGTTCTGTCGCTGAAGCTAGTGGAGCAGCAGCAAGAGCAGCGGAAGTAATTAAAGGAGGTTAAAGCGAAAATGTCTGAAAAAGAAAGTGAAGATGTTAGGATTGGTGTTTTTGTCTGTTCTTGTGGAACAAATATTGGAGGGCTTATAGATGTTAAAGCTCTTGCCGAATATGCTAAAACTCTACCAAATGTGGTATTTACTGAAGATAATCTGTATACTTGTTCAGAAACGGGATTAACCCAAATTAAAAACGGGATTAAAAATCATAATTTGAATAGAGTAATTGTAGCATCATGCACTCCGAGAACCCACGAACCTTTATTCCGAGATTGTGTTGAAACAGAAGGCGTAAATGAGTATCTCTTTGATTTTGTGAACATAAGGGATCAAAACACTTGGTGTCATCAGAAATACCCCAAGGAAGCGTTTGACAAGGCGAAAGATTTAATTCTTATGGGTGTAGCAAGAGCAGCTAAGCTTGAAGCACTCGAAAATATTATAGTTGATGCAACTCCTACTGCATTAGTAATTGGTGGAGGAGTTTCAGGAATGACTGCTGCACTTAGTTTAGCAAATCAAGGATTTGAAACGCATTTAGTTGAAAGAGAAAATGAATTAGGTGGAAGGTTGAAAACACTATATAAACTTTTCCCTATTGACCTAGATGCCCAAATTTTGTTGGATAATCTTAAGAAAAACATTAAAGGTAATAAAAATCTGAAAGTCCATACCTCAGCACAAGTGAAAAACATTGAAGGTTTTATTGGTAATTATGAAGTAATAGTGGAGGAAAATGGGATTAATATTGATTTAACTATTGGTGTTATTGTCGTGGCCGTTGGAGCCTCGCTTTTGACTCCAACTGGATACTTCGGCTATGATGGTAAGATAAGAATTACCCAACATGAATTGGAAAGTAAATTACAGAATAAAGAAGTTAAGGCTAAAGATATTGTTATGGTACAGTGTGTTGGATCTCGTAATGATGAGAGAACTTATTGTTCAAGTGTGTGTTGTATGACCGCTTTGAAAAATGCTCTCATTATAAAGGAGAACAATCCGGAGTCAAATGTTACCATACTTTTTAGAGATTTATATACTCCAGGTACTTATTACGAAGATTACTATAGAAGGGCTCGAGAAACAGGGGTTATATTTATTGAATATTCTCCTGAAAAAATACCAATTGTCAAAGAGCATCAAATTAAAGTGCACAATGAATATCTTGGAGAAGACATACTCATCCCATATGATCTTTGTGTACTTTCAACACCGTTAGTTTCAAATAATGATAATAAAGCACTAGCACAAATGATAAAAGTTCCATTAGAAGAAAATGGTTTCTTTTTAGAAGCACATGTAAAATTGCGGCCAATGGATTTCGCTACTGATGGAATTTTTGTCTGTGGCTCAGCAAAATGGCCTGTGGATATTACAGAATCCATTTCTCAAGGTTATGCGGCAGCATCAAGAGCTAGTAGGATAATATCTCACGATACGATAGAAGTTGAGGGAGCTACATCATTTTTACCCGACTATAACAAAAATTTATGCACCGGTTGTGATGTGTGTATAAAAATTTGCCCATATAACGCTATTAGTAAGAATGAAGACGAAGAGATAGAAATAACTCAAGTATTGTGTAAAGGTTGTGGTTTATGTGGTGCTACATGTACCAATCACGCAATTGTCATACGACATTTTACAGATCAACAAATTCTTTCTGAAATATACGCTTATGGAGGTAAAGAAGTATAATGACATTTGAACCAAAAATATTGGGTTTTTTGTGTAACTGGTGTTCCTATGCGGGAGCAGACTTAGCAGGAGTCAGTAGAATTCAGTATCCCCCCAACATGAGAGTTATACGGGTTATGTGTAGTGGCAGAGTTGATCCTGTATTCATTTTTAAGGCTCTCTTAACAGGAATAGATGGAGTATTTGTATTAGGGTGTCATCCTGGAGATTGCCATTATTTAGAGGGAAATTACGAAGCTGAAAAGAAGTTTAACATGGTACAAAAATTTCTTAAAATGGTCGATTTTGATAAGAGAATACGATTGGATTGGGTTTCTGCTTCTGAAGGAGCAAGATTTGGTAAAGTAGTTACTGAGTTTATTGAAGCAATTCGAGAACAAGGACCATCTCCGCTTAGCGGAGCAAACATCGATCAAGGGCTATTTAATAATCTAAAAGCTATGGAAAATGCTGTTTCAAGCGATAGGGTTAGAGCATTAGTAGGGCGGCAGAGAAAGATTACTGAAGTTGAAAACGAATATGGAGAGCGTATCCCTGTGGATGAATTTAACGCTATTTTTGATGAAGCAATTCACGATGAATTTGTTAGGCAAAGAATCTTACTTTCATTAAGTAATAAAGTCCTTTCAGTTAAAGATTTAGCTACTGAGCTAAAACTGGATCCCAGTGAAATTTTAGAAAACATGCTAACTTTAAAGAGTAGAGGAGAAATAGATTATCAACGTATTGACGGAAATACTCCGTTATATATGAGAATATAGAGGTAAAAATAATGGAAAAAGTAGGAGCAGTATTAGTAGTAGGAGCAGGAATTGGAGGATCTCAAACGGCTCTAGATTTAGGTGATGCTGGATTTAAAGTATACTTGCTTGAATCAAGCACAAGCATAGGTGGCGTGATGGCACAGTTGGATAAAACTTTTCCGACTAACGATTGTGCTATGTGCATTGTAAGTCCTAAACTTGTAGAGACTGGTCGGCATCATAATATCGATCTGAGTATTAATTGTAAAGTCTTGGATGTTTCAGGAGAAGCAGGTAATTTTACAGTTAAATTATTAAAGAAAACATTATATGTGAATACGGATAAATGCACAGGATGTGGTGTATGCGGTCGAGCTTGTCCAGTAGAGGCAATTGATGTTTTCAACGAGAAATTATCTAAATTTGCAGCAACATCTGTTAAGTATCCACAAGCAGTCCCTCTTGTTTACGCGATAAATAAAGATTATTGTATAGGGTGTGGAATTTGTAAAGGAGTCTGTAAAGCAAATGCTGTAGAATATGATTTAGAGGATGAAATAGTTGAAATAAAGGTAGGTGGAATTGTGTTAGCCCCCGGTTTCGATGAATATATCCCTCTTGAGGGTAATATGTATGGTTATGGGAAGTATAAAAATGTGGTTACAAGTATTGAATTCGAGCGAATATTAAGCGCGAGTGGACCTTATACAGGAAAAGTATTACGCCCGTCTGATGGAGATATCCCAGAAAAAGTTGCGTTTCTTCAGTGTATTGGATCTCGCGATTTTACGGGAAATGGTCAACCTTATTGTTCCTCAGTGTGTTGTATGTATACAGCAAAAGAAGCAGTAATCGCTCATGAACATATGCATCAAATAAGACCTACAATTTTCAGTATGGATGTAAGGGCATACGGGAAGGATTTTGATAAATATATTATTCGTGCGCAAGAAGAATATGGTGTGCGCTATATTCGTAGTCGTATTTCTTCAGTTAAAGAGGATCCAGAAACCAAGGACCTAATAATAAAATACGAAACAGAAAATGGGGAAATCATTGAAGAAAATTTCGAGATGGTAGTACTTTCAGTTGGCCTAAATCCCCCAGACGATGCTAAATATTTAGCTGATAAATTTGGAATTGAATTGAACGAATTTAATTTCGCTAAAACGGATATTTTTAACCCAGTTCAGACAACTAAACCAGGTATTTTCGTTTGTGGTGCTTTTTCCTCACCGAAAGATATTCCTGAAACAGTCACTCAAGCAAGCGCAGCTGCAGGTTGCGTAAATACGCTGTTATATGATCAGAGAGATACACTAATTACAGAGAAAACATTACCGCCAGAAATATTTGTCGCGGGTCAACCACCGAGAATTGGAGTATTTATCTGTCATTGCGGTGTAAATATTGGAGGATATGTTGATGTTCCTGAAGTAGTAAAATATGCAAGTTCACTTCCAAATGTAGTTTTAGCGGATCAGAACTTATATACATGCTCAGCTGACACCCAAACGATAATAAAGGATATGATTAAAGATTATACCCTTAATAGAGTTATCGTCGCTTCTTGCACCCCAAGAACTCATGAACCATTGTTTCAAGAAACTATTAGAGAAGCGGGGTTAAATAGATACTTATTTCAAATGGCAAATATACGCGATCAATGTAGTTGGGTTCATATGAATCAACCAGAGGAGGCTACAGATAAAGCAAAGGACCTCGTAAGAATGGCAGTAAATAAGGCGAGAAACATACAACCATTAGAAAGAATAAAATTAGGAGTTACTCCTAAAACTCTAGTTATAGGAGGAGGTATTACTGGGATGGTTGCAGCTCTGAATTTTGCTGATCAAAATTATGAGACTCTTCTAGTCGAAAAGGAAAAAGAATTAGGAGGTTTTGCCCGAAATATTTATACAACGCTTGAAGGTGGAGATGTGCAAGATTTCCTAACAGAATTGATTGAAAAAGTAAAAACTCACGACAAGATACATGTTTTCACTGAGGCTGAAATTGAAATTATTGATGGTTATATTGGAAATTTCAAATCATCAATACTATTTGGTCCAGAAAAGAATAAAGTAGAATTTGAACATGGGGTTGTAGTTGTAGCAACAGGTGCTAAAGAATATGAACCGAATGAATATTTATATGGTAAAAACGATAATGTGATTACGCAGTCTGAATTTGAGAAGTATATAAATACTACTGATGATATTAAAGATAAAAAATCAATTGTTATGATTCAATGTGTAGGATCTCGAAACGAAGAACATCCTTATTGTAGCAAAATGTGTTGTGCGGAAGCAATAAAAAATGCAATAGTTGCTAAGAGGAAGAGTCCTTCCACTGAGATTGTTATTTTATTTAGAGATATTAGAACTTATGGATTTAAAGAGAAATATTATAGAATAGCACGTGAAGAAGGAATTGTTTTTATTCGTTACGATGAAAATAACCCTCCGGAAGTAGTACCAGAAGGTTCAAAATTAAGAGTGAATGTTGTTTCACCTAGAAAAGACAGTATTCAAATAAACTCAGATTTACTAGTGTTAAGTGTGGGAATAGTAGCCCAAAAAGAAGAAAACGAGGAAATGGGCAAATTGTTAAAAGTACCTATAAACGAGGATAATTTTTTCTTAGAGGCTCATGTAAAGCTTCGACCAGTTGATTTT
>JABXKD010000099.1 GCA_013375475.1 Promethearchaeota archaeon | reverse complement strand
GGAGACCTTCACTCTTGCTGGCTAAATACGGTATAAGAGCTTTAGTTTTTGAAGATATATCCTCAGAATTAAAAATAGTACTTATTAACGAAAAAGGGATTGAGCTAATACCTAGTAGCGAATATAAAGGCTTAGGAAATTACGAATTACATCAAATATTAAGAAGGAAATACGGAGAAAATATTGGTGTTTATTCTATAGGACCTGCAGGTGAACATATGATGCTCTCTGCAACTGTTGCTGCTAACGATTTGGAAGGTTATCCAAGCAGACACGCTGCTCGCGGTGGATTAGGTGCAGTCATGGGTTCTAAAGGTATTAAAGCTGTCGTAATTATCCCCCCTAAAGAATCAAAAGTAAAAATGCATGATCTAAAGAAGTTTAGAGAGGCATCAACTCCTTTTGCTAAGGAACTAGCTAACACTAAGAAAGTTTTTTCTACATTTGGGACCGCATTGAATATGAGGGTGATGAGTGAACATCAAGGTATTCCCACTAAAAACTTCCGATTTGGATCCTTCGACAATATTATGAACATAAGTGGTGAAAAACTCCATGATCTCGTTATATCTAGAGGGGGAAAGAAAAACTTGGCTTGCTCTCCTTATTGCGTTATAAAATGCTCTAATTTAATAGTAGATAAAGAGGGGAACCATATAACTTCCAGCCTTGAATACGAAACTATGTGTTTAAATGGAACGAATTTGCTCATTGACGATTTAGATAGCTTAGCTAAAATTGATCATTTCTGTGACGATGTAGGAGTCGATACTATTGAGTTTGGAGGTACGGTCGGTGTCGCTATGGATTGCGGAAAGATTTCTTGGGGAGATGCAGACTCAGTTTTTGATATTTTAGATAAAGAAATCCGTGAGAATACTGAAATAGGAAAATTATACGGGAATGGGGTTAAAAATATTGGAAAGAAGTTAAATGCTAAGAGAGTACCAGAAATCAAGGGACAATGTATTTCGGCGTATGATCCCAGAGTTTTTAAAGGTATGGGTGTTACGTATGCTACAAGCCCAATGGGTGCCGATCACACTAGTGGCGCTGCTATAGTTGGTAGAGTAGCAAGCCAAAACAAAAATTATGGAGAACTTACTAAAAACGATGGTAAATTTGATTTATCATTTGAATTACAAGTATATACCACAGTATTAGATTCTATGGGGTGCTGTTATTTCATAGGACCAAGTTATGAGAACATGGAAATTGTAACAGCCGCTATTAACGCAATGTATAATTTAAATTTGACTCGAGAAGACTTAATTAATATCGGTAAACATATCCTTAAAATCGAGTTATCATTCAACGAAAAAGCAGGGGTTACCAAAGATATGGATGATGTCCCCGATTTTTTAAAACAAGAACCTTCTGAACCTAGTGGTTTAAAATTTACTTTTACGAAAGAAGAAATACGCAATTTTTGGAAGAAGCTCGATTAAAATCTTTGAATATATTAATTAAATGTAGTTTAATAACCCTTTTTTCTTCATTATTAATTCAGCCGAGATTATCATGAATAATCCAAAAATTAGAGTTAGGATTAGAGATATGCTGACTACGAATAAATGCTTTAGGCTTAACCATAATAACACATTCAAAACTACGTTACTGAACCCACCTATAATGAAAATTAGCTTGTTCTTTTTATAAAGTGAAAGGGAAAAATGCCAACAACTTATTAACAATAGATCTGAGCTTTCTATTAATACAAATCTTATGATATGTAAAATGCTATAAAAAGGGAGTGTGACTAAATTTAGTACAACTACTACTATAATAAGTAAAATTAAGAATATTAATGAATTTTTAACTATGAAATCTTGCTCTAGTTTTAATAGAACACTCATCAGAAATGGAGGAATAATAATTAAAGTTGATATTAAAGATAAATATAGATTATCTAACGCCATAAAATAGAAGAAGACGGATAAAATGAGACTTACGAAAATTAAAAACGAACCTATGAGTCTAAATATTCCTTCCTCTTTACCGCGAATGCTCATTTTTAAGACGCTTTAGAATACTTATTACTAATATATTTAATAGAAAACTATAAGAAATTATAAATTTAAATAGAAAAAAAAGTATTTTGAATTAAGCGATAATTTTTGGATGTTTATAAAAAATGAAAAAGGAAATTATTTTAAAAAACCTGGAAGATATAGTAGGAAAGGATTTTGCAACAGATAAATTGGAAGATTTGTATATTTATTCTCAAGATCCCGGAGCATCATTACCCAGAACGGTTGATTTCGTTGTGATGCCAGGTACCTCGGAGGAAGTTCAGGAAATCGTAAAATTAGCAAATCAAGAGAAGATACCCATAGTTCCGATGGGCGGCGGACTTACGTTAAGTGGATTAATAATTCCAGTAAAAGGTGGAATAGTATTAGATATGAAAAGAATGAATCGAATAATAGAAATTAATCAGTTTAGTCAATATGCTCTTATTGAAGCAGGAGTTACAACAGGTCAAATACTATCTCATCTAAATGAGAATTATCCAAGTCTCCAACCACCTGTTCCAGACGCTCCACCTTCTGCTACTGTTGCGGGAAATATGTTGATTCATGGATCGGGATATTTATCACAAAGATATGGTGGTCATGGAGCAATGATTAACGGTCTTGAAGTCGTTTTGCCTAATGGAGAAATTTGCAAATTAGGATCCTGTGCTGTTTCCGATTACTGGTTTGATAGAGGCCCAATTCCTGATTTCATTGGTTTATTTATTAGCGCTTTTGGGACCATGGGCGTAGTGACTAAGCTTTCAATTCAATTGTTTCCAAAACCTAAAATGAGAGATATAATATTTGGATTAATGAATGATCCTAAAGATTTACCAGATCTACTATTGAAAATCACGGCTACTGGCTATGCTGAAGATATACTTCTAGGAAAGCAAGATAAACCTGAATGGATGAAAGGTTATGTATTTGTTATGGTTTATATTACAGGTAATTCAGAAGAGGATATAGAACGTCAAAGCAAAGCTCTTAAACGCATTTACAGAAAGTCTAACGCGAGGTTTATGAAAGCTCCAGAAAAAATGAAAAATTTATACTTGGATAAACCTATATTTGCAGCAGGTGCTGCCGATTTTAGAAAAGGTGGCGGTTTCGAGTATGTAGGTGCGTTTATACCTCTTGAGAAAATTCCTGAGGCATATGAAAAGGGTGCGGATCTGGCAAGAAAGTATGGAATCTCCCCAACTTTAGGTTCCCGATTAATAGGAGGTGTTCATACAATCGTTATGTTCTTTTCTTATTCTTTCAATAGAGCTGATCCCAATGATATGGAGAATGCTAGAAAAGCACTTCATGAAACTAATAAATTAGCATTAGATTTGGGGGGTATTCCATGGAAAGCTGAATTAGAAGGACAAAGATTAACACTTGGAAAAATGGATCCTAGTTATAAGAAGTTAATGAAAACTATACGAAGCACTTTGGATCCGAACGGTATAATGAATCCAGGAAATTGGGAGGTAGATTAAAGTTGGAATTAAAATTGGAACAAGATTGGAAAGATATTGTTCACAGATGTTTTAGGTGTGGATATTGCAAATTTACGCACGAGTTTTCTGATTTCAATTGTCCAAGCTATAAAAAACATCGGTTTGAGACTTATTCCACCGGTGGAAGATTATGGCTCATTTATGGTTTAATTAGTGGAGAAATCGAATGGAGTCAAAGCGTAGCTAACGTACTTTATGCCTGTTCTACATGTGGAAACTGTACGGAAAATTGTAGGTTTGACAAATTTAACGATTTTTTAGTAGATATTATTGAAGCTGCTCGAGCAGAAGCCGTGATAAATGGATTCTGTCCCGAGAAACAAAAAGCCTTAACTGAACGTATTGAGAATCACGAAATGTTTAATCCGTACGGAGAACTAAACTCAAATAACGAGGATTTAAAGAAAGAGTATAATTTACCAGACAAGGCAGAATGGGTTTATTATATAGGTTGTACATCTAATTATCGTCAGAAAAACTTAAGAGATGCTACCTTGAGGTTTCTCAAAAAAGCAAATATTGATTTTACTCTGGTAGATGAACATTGTTGCTGTAGCCCGGTAATGAGAACGGGTCAAATAGATTCTGTTAAAGATTTCATAAATTATAACATTGCTCAAATAAACAACACTGGAGCATCAAAAATTATTACTTCTTGTGCTGGTTGTTACCGAACCTTAAAGAAAGATTGGTTAAAACACGGTGCTGATTATGATTTTCAGATATTTCACACCTTAGAAGTGATTAAAAAACTGTTAGATGAAGGGAAATTAAAATTTACTTCAGAATATAATAAAACAGTTACCTATCATGACCCTTGCCACCTTGGTAGACACATGAATCTTTACGAGGCTCCAAGAGAAGTATATAAGTGCATTCCAGGACTTAAATTGGTTGAAATGAAGAGAAATCGGGAAAACTCTTGGTGTTGTGGCGCTGGGGGTGGTGTAAAAATAGGATATCCCGAGTGGTCAGTTGAGATTTCAAAGGAGAGACTTGAAGAAGCAGAAAAAACAGATGCTTCTATCATTTCTTCAGTGTGTCCATTCTGTAAGACTAATTTAAGCGACGCAAATAATAAATTCAACATGAAGTTTGAAGTTATTGATTTAATAGAGATTTTAGATGATGTAGAATTTGAAATCTCCGATAATTAACATTTATTCCTTTTAATAAAGGTGTTATATATATGAGATTAGGGGCTCATATGAGCGTTTCAGACGGTAAACACATGGCTTTTCATAGGGGGAGAGAACTTAAGTGCGAATCAATTCAAGTTTTTATTCGAAATGTTCGATCCTGGGCTTCAAAACCTTTAATTCAGAAAGATATTGATAAATTTCTTGAAACAAAAGAAGAATTTAAAGATGAAATATGGCCGATAATTAGCCATGACAGTTATTTAATAAATTTAGCAAGTATCGATACGGAGAAATTGGAGAAATCATACAGGGCAATGTTAGACGAGCTTAAAAAAGCTACTCAACTTGGTATTGAATTTGAAAATATGCATCCCGGCGTCATCCCCATTAGTGATAAAGAAGAGATATCGAAAAATGAAGCGCTCCTCCAAATTGCTACTCAGCTAAATAAATTGATGAGCGAAACGAAAGATTCTAAAGTTAAAATATTATTGGAAACTACAGCAGGCCAAGGCAAGGGCTTAGGTAATAAATTTCACCATTTCGAAACTATTATCAACAAGATAAAGGATAAAAGCAGAATTGGCGTCTGTTTCGACACGGCACATTCTTTTGCCGCAGGTTATGATTTTACAACTAAAAAGAAGTATAACAAAATGTGGAATGATTTTGATGAAATTATAGGATTGAAATATCTGTTTGCATTCCATCTAAACGACACGGAAAAGGGATTAGGATCGAGAGTCGATCGTCATACGCACATAGGTCATGGAAAGATTGGAAAAGAACCCTTTAGTTTTTTCTTGAACGACGATCGATTTAGGGATACTCCAGGAATTTTAGAAACTCCTAAGGGGGAGGATTTAAAGGAAGATAAAATGAACCTTAAGACTTTAAGATCTTTAATAAAATTAAAAGCTAATCTTGAACCATGAACCATAATGGAGTGGTATCATCCACTAATCCATTATAATTCACTGTTAATTCTTCACTTTTTTTTATATCCTGAATAGCTGAAAATTCAATTGCGTTGTTCTCATAATCATATAAGTATTTTAAATTAGGAGTATATGAATGGTTGATGAATTGACTAATACTTAGAGTAATTGCATTTTTAAATGCAGGATAATGCTTTGGATCTTCCCAAATATAGCAATAGTCATATAATTGTGTTTTTCTAATCAATTTATAATCTTTATTTGGTAACAAAACTATATTTGCTATATCGATCACTGTTCCCTTTTTAATATCTTTTTTCGCAAATGCTCCTCTTCCTTTTTCTTTTGAAATATATTTAACCGTTATAAAATCATGCATTATAATTACCCTTATTTAATATTAACCTTATTCAATTGATGCGTGACGCTGATCAATATCCTTTTCAGTTATTCCCAATAAATCCATTAAAGAGGCTCCAATTGAATCTAATATGGAAAGAGTAGAAATATCGAATAGAGACGTAAACGGAGCCAAAGAGTCTTGTGAGGTAGCCTTCTCCTTAGTTTTACCCTCAACGTTAATGATCAAATCAGAGAGCATTGCGATCGAACTTTTAGAATTTCCTGTAAATGTCACAATTTTACCTCCAATTCTTTTTGCCTCTTCGGCTATAGCTTTAGGTGAAGTTGTTTCACCGCTTCCGCTTATTAATATCAATAGATCATCTTTAGTATAGCGATAGGTGACCGCATCAGAAATAAAACATGACCTAATGCTTAGATGCATTAATCTTTGGGCAAAACATCGCCCTATAAATCCCGATCTACCGGCACCGTAAATAAAAATCCTTCCTTCGTTAGAATCAACTTCAATTATCAATTCAATTAACTTTAAGACAATATTGGTATCAATGGTGTTTGAATTTTTTTTAACTTGATCAGCAATTTCTAATAGAGTGTTTAGAAATCTTTCTTGTATTAATTTTGAATTAGAATCATTCATTTTCATCTTTCCTCCTTTGAGAAATCGGGATGGACACATCTTCTCCATTGATCTACTGTTTCTTTAGGGCCTAAACCTATTAAAAGATCCCCCACTTCAAAAAGAAAATCAGATTTAAAGCTGTAAATCCATTTATTTTCTCTTTTCAACGCAATAATATGAAATCCTCGCTTATATTGTTGGTCTTGTAACTGTTTGTAGGTTTTCTCTTTGAAATATGAATCTGTTGAGATAGTTTCTCGAACAACTATTTCAGGAGTTTCTTCAATAGCTTTTTGAAGAATTATGTGAGGTTCAAAACCTTTTAAAATATTTTCAGCTAAATGGGCAGCTGCATCTGAAATTAACTCGCAAGAAAATATTATACGCATGATTCCTGTTAAATTCCTTGGATTATCAAGTAATTGTGTTAAAGTTAAAAGATCCTTTTCAAAAATTATATTAAGACCATCCATTATAGACTCCATCTCTAATACATCCTCAGCTACTTCATAACTTTTAAAAAATAACGCTGCTAAGGCTAATTCTATCATTGTTTCTGAAAGATCTGTGATTGTTATGTAATCTTTTTTGAGTTCTTGAATTTTATCGAATACATCAGGATTAGTCAGATCAAATTCAGATTGTTTTTGCAAATCATCAATTTGGAAAGAAAAATCTTCAGTATCAAACGTTAATTTTTTCAGTTCTTTGATTGGCTCAATTTCTCCTTTTATTATTAATATATCCTCAACTTGAATTTCGTTGTCTTTTTCGAATAGCCAATTATCTTTTCTTTTGATCGCTATTAAATCCACTCCATATTTTGATCGAAAGTGTACATCTTTACGTTTCATGCCTATAAATTCACAAGCATCATTGACGGTGATTTTTACAATAGGTTCGGGAACATCGTCCCAAAATAATTGTGTAAAATCAGAAATATCACTATTAATATATACAACTCGGGCGATATCGGCAAGAGCATCTGAGATTTTATCAATAGAATAACCCATAACAACAATAGGTTCTAAAGCTTTAGCTTCTTTAAAACCGCCAGTTTGAGTTTGAATAATTTGTAAATTTAATAAAAATGTTAACTCGTGGATTCTTTTTTCAATTTTAGAAGTTTCGTCAGCAATTTCTTTGCTACTAAATTTAATAGCGCTGTAAGCTAGATCAATCATCAAGTCTATCTTCTGTTTCATCTCTTTCAAAATGTCTTTTAGTGATATAGGCTGATACTGAAACTTCTTTCTTTTTTCATTCTTTTTAATTATTTTCTCACTCTCGTTTGATTAATTAAATAAATAATTGGATAAAAATTATTATAAATAAAGGCGTTAAGAAATCTGCTAAAGATGTCACCATTGGAATTAAAAGATTATTAGGATCTTTTCCTTTCCTAAATAATAATATGGAACCCATAAATAAAAACACGAACATAAGCCCAAATAAAATCAAAACAGTACTACTTAAAATTGATATAATCAACAAGGGACTAATGATTTCTATTCCAGTTAAGCTTCCCAGCATGTATCCTATGCTTATTAATGCAACAAGGCTTAATAAAATTGTTATAAGCAATCCGTAAAAATCTTGTTTTAGTCTATCCGAAGTTTGAATTTTAGGAGATAAAGTTCCTAAATAAAGGTGAGATGTAAGTCGTGAAACTAGAACAGTAGATATATCACCTATTAAAGAATTTAAAGCTGGTAGAACTAATAGGATAATAGGAAAACTAGCTAATATTAGCTCATTGCTAGATAGTAGAGTCCCGGAAAATAGCCCCATAACAGAACTAATTAAAACAATAATTATAGATTCTTTGAAGATTTTCTTAAAATAATCCATTCTTATGGCACCCCTAACATAATAATTGTGAGATAAAAACAAATCACTGTGAAAAAATCGTCAATCGCGGTCATTATGGGATTTACAACATTATTTGGATCTAAACCGCGCTTAAATGCTAAATAATTTAAGATGGTGGAACAAGGAATTGAAATAGATAAGGTTAATGCAATCGAAATAGCCGGAATTACGATTAGTAGACCTATATGAAAAATGTAGAGTTTAATTAACAAAAAATTAATTAAAATACTAAAAATTCCGATCGCTAATGCTGTTAATAACGATAAAGTTAAGGTAGCTAGAACATTTTCAAACCATGATTTCTTGTTAAATTCGCCGATAATAAAATCTCGTGAAGTTCGGGCAATAAAGGGAGCACTTAAATTACCTCTGAGAGATAATAAAGCAGGAATAATAAGAATTAACAAAAGAAAGCTCTTAAATGAAACGATTAAAAGAGTTAGTATGATTCCGGCAAACAAATCGCCCACAATAGAAACCATTTCAGATGGAAAGGTTTCTTTAACGATTTTACCTTTAGTATCTCGAGCTTCCATATGTCATCATCATCATCAGATGAATTTAAAGTCAACTTCTCATTCATTCTCTTTAATATTTATTAAGGTTCTAAGTTATTTAAAAGTTCCCACATATCATTAAAAATTTACTTTAAACATTAAAATTCAATTAGTTATATTAATTACTTTTGAGATAATGTAATAAACAACTAATTATTTTAAATAAGGATTAGGTGCACCTAATAAGAATAAGTAAAAAATAAAATAAAAAAAATTGGATTTAGATTTGTAACATTCTAGTTTTTTTATAGTAAAGAATTATTAAAGCAATTATGCCTATTGAAAGAGAACCGAAAGTCAACAACACCGAAAATCCCGGAATTGATTCTTCAGAAGGACCCGTATATACATATGAAACTGCCATGATAATAGAGATTGGACCTGAACCCCCGCCTACGGGAAAGATAATGGTCAAAGAATTATCCGAGTAATCATAAATAAACATATTGGTTGCTGATGAAGGAGCTGCCTCCCATTCGTTGTTACCGCTCATGTTCCAAGCCCAAAAAGTGAGGTTATAATTATCTAGATCAAAAGTATCAGCGAATTTGATGTAAAAAGTTAGGTTATCTAACCCCGTAGTGTTAGTGATTAAGAAATCATTATAGTATAGAACAGTTCCATTATTAATAGAGGTATTTATTGGATTATAGTCCAAAATGGCATTTAATAATTCAATTCCGTCGTTATCAGTAATTACTTCGATATTTGAAACCGTGATTTCACTTATAGCATCATTAGGGACAGATACGCTAGTGGTTCCAGAGTTAAGCGTTTCGTTATACATAGGATAGATAGTCATATACATCCAAGTTGTATCGTCTCCACCGAGCATGTTCATCCAGCCTCCCATAAAAGTGATTGCTCCTGTTGATATATCGACATACATGTCATATTCCCTACCAAGCGTTGAATTTCGAAGAATTACGTGATCTTCAGTAAATGTCGACTCATCAAATACGCTATCTAATATTGTTAAAAGATTTTCTAGGTCCTCTCCCGTAGATCCTGAAGTCAAAAATAATGGAGGAGATACGCCTCCAAACATTGCATAAGGCGATATTGGCCAATATTTATTAGCTTCAAGGAATAAGTCGTCTCCCATAGGTTGCCACGTTCCTGTACTCTCGTCAAATTCTTCGAATTCAGCAATAACTGCTTTGAAGAACTGAAGTTCTGGTTGACCTGGTATTTTCGTGAAGAGTCCTCCGCTATCCAATTCCCATTCTGTCATATTGACAAATTCCCCATCCGTAAATACGATTGTTGCCCTTCTGTATATCTCTCCATCTTGTGAATTTTGCTTATAATAGACAACATCGCCTATATCCACATTCCATTCGACGAGGGTCATGTCTTTTATCTCGTAATATAACTGAACATAACTATGTTCTTGAATCATAAACGATTGTGTTATCCCTGTCAACCTATCGATTGAAGTCTCTACTTTGAAGTTGTCAGAAGAATTCTTTAAGGAAAAATCAAAGTTTCCATTCTCAACGATTACAATCTCGTCAAATGGGGCATCCCAAATCCTAAGGGAATCCAGATTCCACATATATTCAATATCTTCCTTTAAGGTATTGTTAGGGATTACGAAATTAAATTGAGGTGAAAAATCTTCATCGAAGTACTGGAAGTAGAAATTATTTGCTATCCCTATCGGAAGACTAATCTCTTCAATTTGATAATAATATCCATTCCACAGTGATAAATTCGCAAGAACTGTTTGAAAAACCATGTTTATTTCTCTACTCAAATCGAAAGCGTTGTTCGATTTTGGGAGATTGCTTTCAGTAATATCTACAATTTCTAGTTTTACATCGTAATAACTGCTACTACCTTCAGTCCAATCATAAAAAAATGTATCCCCAATATCAACTCCCCACTCTATTTCGTCAGTAATATCGTAGTCCATCACTCTTTGCATTGTTACATTTACCAACATAGGTTCTCCCATGAAAATCCTCATGTACGCTTCAGCGTATTCTGCAACACCGTCTGTTGGATTATATTCCATATACATATAGTAGCCATCAGTTGAATTCATAAATGTGATGCTATTGTCACCTATATTCGATGAATAACTATCAAATTGGTTATAACCATGTTTTGAAAGAGGATCGTAAAATGATTCGTTGAGAATATCGTCTAATACATCAACATCTAAACTAGAACCGTTCAATGGAAGGATATACGGAGCGGCACCCATTCCTGCTCGCATTTTATATGGAATTGAATCCGAGGCATTATATCCAAATAGAGCAAATTCAGAAGGAGGTCCATATGGTTCTATTACACCTTCAGTAACATTATGGTAGCATTGTGTTGCGTTAACGAGAGAAAATTCGTTTAGGCCCATTCCAAACCAATCAAGGGTGACATTTTCAATTGATGTTATGTTATAAATCCAGATGTCTTTAAACATTAGGTTAATTTCCCCGCTTGATGCATTCGTGAGAACTACATCAACTTCCCAATATAATTCATCGCCTACATCTATACCCCAATGCCAATCATTATTGGCATGATCTTCTGGAACATGTGGTCCTGCCTTTACAATTGTAAGAAATCCACTCAAGTTTAATGTTATAAGTAGAACCGCTAACAAAAGTAAGCTTAATTGCTTTTTATGTAAAATTTTAATCATATTTTTTAACCCTTTATTAAATTACTTTTATTGTTAGAATCTTGGTTATTCTGTATT
>JABXKD010000098.1 GCA_013375475.1 Promethearchaeota archaeon | reverse complement strand
ATGTTTTGATTAATAAATAATTAGTGTGAATATTTAAAAAAATAAAGTATTCCACATTTAAAATTGCTTCGAAAATGAATTTTAAATATAATTAAATAAATTAAAAATAAAAAAAAGGAATGTTACATTTCTAACTTTTTAGTTACCCCGTTTGCTGTCCCTTGGGGGTTAATTTTTTCCAGTTCTCCAATTAATTGGAAAACTTTGTCATCATTTAAAGCCTCACCAAATTTAATTAACATTTCTTTAGAACCAACGAATAATCCTTTTCTTTTCAACGGTTTCCCATCCTCTTTTAAAGGATTTACTTCCAAGAATAATAGAGCCGGACGAGTTTTAGTCGCAGGAACTTTAACCACATTCACTCCAGGTACTGGAGTTTCCATCTTCTCCCAATCGGCTCCATTTTTTAGGTGAGCTTTTAACTGAGCTTCAATATCTGCCAAAATTTATCACTTCTTTTTTTAAAAATTATTATATATATATTAGGTGTTACATATAAGGTGTAATATATATACTTTAAGGTATATAAAAACTTTTTGATCTTGAAAACTTGAATCTTTATCTTAAAACTGAGCAGACAAAAATCCCAAACGATCGATTAGTCGTTTAATCTTCTCTAATTTTATTTCGTCGGATTACTTAGGGTCAATTTCCACTAAATGCTTAAATATCACCTCGGTATATATAATTGTATAGAAAAACGTAGAGTTTTTCTAAGAACCTCATAAAATTGGTGATTAAAATAAAGTTAATCTCAGTTAATTTACCAGAATCATATTTAAAAGTCTTAGAAATACTTGTTGTCGAGGGAAAGTTTCCCAATCGAAGTGAAGCTATTCGAGTGGGAATTAGGGATTTAATAAGAACGGAGTATCTAATTGAAGAGAGCGTAAAGCGAAACATAAGTCCCGCTTTGATGTCTCAATCAGAGATTGAAAATCAAATACAGGAAATAATTTAATTTTTTATTCCAATTTTTTCTTTTTTTAAAATCTAAAAAAATTTTTAGATTTATTTAATGATCCATCAACTCTTTTATTCTTCTTCGTCTTTCAGCACGCCTAGCTGCTATTTTTTTTCTAATATCGTCAGTTTCGATTTTTGGAGCTTCTTTTTTCTGTTCTGGAGCTTTTTTAATATCCAATTCTTTCTTATAAGTATTCACTCTATCTTCTATTACAGAGATAAATCTTATTCCTATTTGAGTTTCTCGCAAGTTATACAAAGCTTCGTTTAATTCTGTAATTGCTCTCAGAAAAGAATTTGTTGATAAGGAAATCTGCGCTTTATCTAATGCTTGAAAAGCTAGCTTGAATTTATCAAGATTCTCATCTTTATCGAGATCAACTTTTGTTATAATTGGAACCTGACTTGCGTTTTCCAGTACCTCAATTTGCTTATTCAGTTCTTTAATCATTTTATCCTGATCTGTGTTTTCTATTTTCTTGATTATTCTTCTTAAAGCTAAAACGCCTTCATTGTATTTAAGCGTCTTAATTATATCACTAGCGATATCACGTTCTTTTTGAATTAATTTTTCACGCTGTTTACGTTTTTCTACTTTCTTTTGTTGGTCGAGTTCCTTTTGTTTTTCGTCCGCATCTTTTAACAATTCTTCAAGTTCTTTTTTCTCTTCTACTTTCTTTTGCTGGTAAGCTTTTAGTTTTTCAGTTTGTTTCATTTCTTTTTTGAGTATGATCAAAAGATCGTTATTAATCCTGCTAACCTCATGCTCCCATCCAATTTTTTTGAACATATCCCTTCCCAAAATATATTTTTCATAGGCTTCTTCGAATCTCTTTTTGTCCTTTAGCCTAGTTCCCTCTCCCAAGAAACCATAAGCCTTTTCTGAAATCTCCCTCTCTCTTTCCTTTTCCTCTTGAATTGTTAGTAATTCTTTTCTTCTTTGTTCTTGCTGCATATTTTGTAAATCTTTTGCTTTACTAATCTTATCTTGAATTTGAGCCTCAAGTTTTAATTTTTCTATCTTTTTCGCTTCACTTAATTTTGTTTCACGCTCAATTCTTTCCTTTTTTATCTTGATAACATTTATTGATTCTTTTATCATCCTGACTCCTTCTGGCCAATTTATCTCGGCAAATATTTTCTCGCTTTCTTTGTAATAACTCACTGCTTTTTCAAAATTGTATTGTTTCAACTCCTTTTTAGCAAGGTCCATGAAGTTAAACGCTTGGTCTTTTTTAGATTCGTATTCCATAGCACTTCTTTTTTTAACTTCAAGAGCTTGAGCTTTCAATTTTAATAACTCTTCTTCAGCTTCTTTTGCTAATTTTTTCTCAATTTTCTGCTTCTTTATTTTTGCTTCTTGTTTGATGGTTTTTTGTTTTTCTAAAGCTCTTAATCTTTTGTCAGCAATCAATTTTTCTTTGTAATAATTCAAAGAATTATCTAACTGAATTGCTTCTTCAATCCAACCAATATGATTGAAATCAAGTTTTGCTTTTTTGTATATGCTAATTATTTCTTCGAATGGGGAATCGATGGTTAGAATTCCTTCTTTCTTTTTTAGCTCATATTCCTTAGCTAATCTTTCGGCATGATTAATGCTACTTAACACTTCTTCAGATTCTTTAGATTTTGCTTCCTTTATCTTTTCAAAATCAATTATTCTTTGCTCGTGAGCGAAGACTTCTTTTTTGGCAGCTATCGGTACTTTTTGTTTAGAGACTTCTAACTTTTGCTGTTCAAGCGCTCGAAGCTTATCGTCATTCATTTTTTTATCTTTATAAAAATTTATCGTGCCCCCTAATTTATGCGCTTCTTCTTTCCATCCTATCTTCTGGAATAATTTTCGTGCGTTTTCATAATTCAAAATTACTTGATCGTAGGGACTTTTATATGTTAAAATATCCTTTTTAAGACTCAATTCATAACTTCTCACAACTTTTTCTGCTTCACCTATCAGATCCATTGCTTTTTTTGTTAATTCTTCAGTTTCTCTATCTTGACTGCTGAGTTCATCCAATTCTTGAAGTCTAAGTGTTTTCTCCTTTTTTGTTGTTTTCAAAGCTTCTTTAAATTCCACTTGTTTTTCTATTTTTTCCGCTTCTATTTCACGCAAATGCTTATCGTTTTCGAATTTTTCTTGATAAAGCAAAATTTGGTTACCATATATTTCAGCTTCATCCTTCCATCCTCTAGCATACACTGATTCTCTTATTTTCTTATAGGTTTCAACGATTTCCAAATAGGGACATTCTTTTTCAAATTCTTTTCTTTTAAGAGCCGATTCATACTCGCGAGCCTTTTTTTCAGCATTTTCTATAACTTCATCGATCTCTCGCTCAAATTTTTCTTCCTCGGATTCTATCTTAGTTAACTCTTCGAGTTTTTTGAGTTTATCAATGTCAACGCCAACAGGTCTCTCTGGGTTCAACATTTTTTGTGCATTCTCAAATTCTTCTTGTTTAAGAATTTTATTACGCTCAATTTCTCGCAATTTTTTATCGTTTTCCAGTTTTTCCTGGTAAATCTTAATTTGGTTCGTGTAGATCAGTCCTTGCTCCGTCCAACCTTTTTCTAATATTTTTCTTCTTAAATTCGTGTAAATTTCAATTACTTCGAGATATGGAGATTCTCCTATTAGTTTACCCTCTTTCAACGCTTTTTTCAGAGTCATTTCGTAATCTCTAGCCATTTTTTCTGCTTTGTTTACGAGTTCAGCAATTTCGTCTTGGAAGTGTTTTTCCACGATCTCCTTTTGCTGTTTAGATTCAAATTCTTGAGTTTTTCCTCCAGATATTCCCTCTTCTGTTTTAATTTTCAAGGAATCTTCATATTCTCTTTGTTTCTGCATCTTTTGATGCTCTAACTCTCGTAATTTCTTATCTTTCCCCCATTTTTCTTGATAAATCTTTATTTGATTAGTATAAATTAAAGCTTGGTCTTTCCACCCTTTTAAAATAAGAGTATCTTTTATACGATTGTAAATTTCAATTATTTTACCAAATGGTGAATCTTCGATAAGTTTATCTTCCTTCAACGCTTTTTTAAGTGATACATCGTAATCCCTTGCCATTTTCTCGGCTTCATTTACGAGATTGCTAATTTCATCTTGAAATTTCTTTTCATCGAATTCCTTTAGTTTTTTAGCTTCAATCAGTTTTAATTTTTCTACATCAACACCGTCTCTTTGAGGCTTTTGAAACTCTTCATACACTCTTTTTTCTTCATCTTTCTTACTTTCAAGTTCTCTAACTTTCTTTTCTTTATCGAACAATTCAGTGTATTTCTTAACATGGCTTGAGTAAATAACTGCGTCCTCGTTCCATCCTTTTGCTAATACTTTTTCTCTTGCTTCAACAAAAATTTTAATAATTTCAGGATATTTGGAATCAAAATTTAAATTTCCTAACTTAGCAGCTTTTTTAAAAGTAGAGTCGTATTCGCGAGCCATTTTTTCTGCCTCTTTGACAGATTTCTCAATTACATTTTTAAATTCTTTAATTTCTGCTTCACCATTTCTTTGTTCTTTAAGTTGTGCTAATTGATCATTTTTCACAACATTTACTAATATTTCTTCTTTAATTTTTAAAGATTCATCGAATTCTTTTTGCTTTTGAATTTTTTGACTCTCAATATCCCGTAGTTTGTTGTCTTTTTCTAAAAGATCGTGATAATACCTAATTTGATTATCGTAAATAGCTACTCGATCTTTCCATCCTTTTTCATTTACTTTTTGTTTTACTTGCTCATAGATCTTTATTACTGTAGAGTAAGCGCATTCCTCAACAATTTCTCCTTTTTTAACAGCCTTTTTCATGCTAATATCATATTCTCTTGCTACCATCTCAGCGTAGTTTACCATCTCAGAAATTTCATTTTGGAATTTAATTTCTTCTTGCTTTTTTTCAACTTGTATTTTTACTTTTTCTGCTTTTTCTTGTATTTTTATCTGTTCTTCAATATTAGCGAGTTCTATTAATTGAGCCTCATGTTTTTTCTTTTTATCAAGCTCTAGCTGTTCTCTATCCTTGATTTGTTGCTTTTCAAGTAAGAATCGTTCTTTTTCTCTTTCGACTTGTTCTATCATATTTTCGATCTTTTTTACTTCATTAATCCAATTAATTTCTCCAAATAAGGAAACGCTTTCTTTAAATAGTTTTAAAGATTCATCATACTGACGAATATTTTTTAATTCTGTTGCTTTTCCTATTTTTTCATAAGCTTGATTAGATTTTTCACTTTCATTCCTCTTTGCCTCCTCATATGCTCTAATTTTCTGCGCTTTTAATTCTAATTCAGACATTTCACCTTCAGGTTCTTGTTGCGTCGTAGTCGTTTCCTCGGTAGTTGGGATTTTCTGTTTTCGTAAGAAATCAGCTTTTCTATTATAACAGTCTTCAATTAAATCGTTTATCTTCTCTAGTTCAGAGCTCTTTCTTAATTTCGTTAAAATTTTTATTACATCGTCATACATATCAAGAGCCTCATTAAATTGTTTATTATTTACGAGTTCTATAGCCTTCACAATAAGCGAATCTGCTTCTTTATAAGATTCCTCCTCATTCTGGGCTAATAAGTCTTCTTCCTGAGCCATCTCAATTTCAATACCCGTTTTCAATTCGCGTTCTCTAAATGTTTTCTCTTTTAATAAATAAATTTCGTCGATTTTACCATTTAAGGCTTCAATTTCTGATGATTTATTGATTTGTGAATATAACCCAATCGCTTGCCTTAAAATCTCGATACTGTCGTCATAGAATTGCGCTTCTACTAACGATAATGCGTGGCGTACTAATTCATATGCTTCAGAAGCTATTTCTTCCTCAATATTCCCCATGTCAGAAAAAAACGCCTCTTTTGTTGGATCCCGTTCGTTCATTTTTATATCATTTTGGAATTAATTAATTTTATAAATGAATGATATTAGTTATTTTCGTTTTAGAAATAAGCTATTTACATTACTTTTAACTGCAATAAAGAGAAATTTTAACTAAAATTCAATGTCTCCGAGATTTTTATTCAAATAATTGTCACATACTTTTTCTCCTTCAACAGTTAAAGTCCAACCGTTTGAGTCTTTCTTAGCTAAATTAAGTTCTTCAGTGCTCCTTAAAATGCTATGTACTTCTTCTTCTGTTTTCTTAATATCAAAATCAATCCGCAAACTAAAAACAATCTCATCTATAGGAACTGGACGTCCAAGTTCATCTTCCATAACGCCTAAAGCTGCAATTATTTGCTGTTGGGCCCCTATTGCGCCTTTCATCTTATTTGATACTTCATCAAGTAACCAAGGAAACTTATCTAACATCAATTTAATTGCACTTTCATTACCACTTTCAAAGATTCTATCGAATTCTTCGCGAATTTTTTTCTTATTGACCATCAGTGAACACCTTAATTTCTAAAAAGAAAATACTTAATATAATTGATTATCTTTTATATTAAAGCTTTATATATCTAAAAAAAAATTTAACTTTTTAATTTTAAGTAAAAAAGAAAACTGATGATTTTATTATATGACAAAAAAATCTTGTGAAAAACATAAAACATTTAACTATTATTGTGAAGATTGTCAAGCACTAAATCTAGAGAGTGAAAGTCGATTTAAATACAGCCGTTTTAAAAAAAAAGGTCGTTATAAAAGATTAATTATACTCCCCATTATAATTGCTGCTATCATTGTTGTATTAGCGATTTTTTGGTGGTGGCCTGCTTGGTTTGGCAGTATTAATCTTCAATCCCAATTGTACGAAAGTAAAGCGGGTGGGTTAGATTACTTTGATTTTTTCTTCTTAAATTTTTGGTCAACTAGTTTCTTATTCAACAAAACTGCGTTAATAGGAGCATTTATTGGAAGTATCCTAATGAGTATCCCACCTGAGAGGAATTTGTTAACTGTTATTGGGACAAAATTAAGATTTGGTAAACCATCATATTTGAAAGCATTAATATTTTGGTGGACTATCGGTTTTGTACTATTCTATTTCTTAGGATTAACCCTTAATGCTAATAACGGAGGTTTTGCCTGGACGCTTTATTTGATTGAAAACGGAGAAATTCCATTATCTCCTAGCCTAATCTTTGATGCGTTCAATGTAATTTTCAACGCAAATAATACGGATTTCGTTACAGTTTATGTATATTCGAATTTAGTCGTACCAATTGCAATTTTTGTAATTGGCGTTATAATTTTTCGATTAGCTCTTAATATTGTGAAGAATATTTATTTACGTCGGAACGATTTTTTGGTAGCTGGAAATATTTTAGCAATCATTGGCTTAATATGTGGATTAGGATTCATTTTTATTCCTACCCTTTCTTTAGATGGAATAAATGTCATTCAAATTTTAGGACTAATTTTCGGATTTTTCTCGTTTACATCATTAGGAGCTCTCATTTATGTATATGGAAAAGCCCAATACAAAAAGGATGTAAAAAATTATATATTTTCAAGAACTAGTCAGAAAAAAATTATCTTTGTTATCGTAGTTGCAGTAGTTTTCGTAATATCACCCTTGATAATAAGCATTGGACCTTCATTGAACTTAAATAACACCGCAGTGTGGACAGAACAACAATGGATTAAAAAATACAGTAGGGAAATAGAGTGGACGAGGGCATGCGCTGGATTAGACATGTTCGAAGAACGACCCATTTTAAACTTTACAGAATCGTCTACAACCTCAGACGCTTTAATGGTTTCTCAAGTTAGACAATTTGATCAGAACTTTGCAGTTCAATATTTAGCAGCTTCAATAGGTTCTACTTTTGAGGGTTTAGCAGATTCGGATATCATATATATAAACAACAAGGAATATTGGGTCGCTCCTAAAACAGTTAGGTTCTCAGAAATTGCTGGAGATGCAGTTCAGACTAATACAGAATTATATGATCATGTTGAAGGATTTTTAGCAATGGACACTTTTACTGGCAATTTAGTAAATGTGACATCAACGTTTAATATATCTGAAAATTACCCGATATTTTTTGGGGAAAGCGAAAGTCCACGATATCTTGAACAGACATTAGGTTATTATGAAGAAGGATCACTAGGAGCTTACGATTCTGACATCTTACTTGGTACGGAATGGTCTTTAGGAATTCCAAATAATGAATTCACATACGAAGGAGAACCGGATGGAACTCTTTATGGCTTAGAAGGATTTTGGAAAACATTAAATATAGGACTGTTTGCATACGCATTTGAAGCTGAACATCAGTACCTTATCCATAGAAATGTAAGATCTAGAGTAGAGAATATACTTCTTCCTCAACTAAGAATTGATAATGATCCATATCTAGTATTTAATATGGAATCAGGTAAAATGTTCTACGCTGTTTCGATTTATACTTATATTAATATTGGTGCTTATGCTCAGTTTCCGGTGTTAAGATTCTTGGGCATTAGTCTTGTGGATGTACTAACTGGAGAGATGTCTTTTTATAAAAATCCCTCCTTAGAAACAGCTAACGATCCAACTTATCCTCTCTGGAAAATTTATCTAAACAAATATAATTGGCAACCAACTCCAACTTGGCTTAAAGATCAATTGAGATATCCTGAAGATTTATTTGAGTTACAACTTCAAGCAAATTACATATACCACGTACAAAATTCAGTTTCTTGGAGGCGAGCTGATGATTTCCACGAAAGACCAGAAGACGGAGACTTATTTTACATAGAGTCTGATTTAGGGGAAGGAATTGAATATGTCGGTTTAGATTTAGTAGAATACAAAGGACTAACAGCGACTTTACTAGCTGGAATGTACGTTGTTAGGCATGGAGATCATTTTGGGGAAGCCATTTTCTATTATACTAGAGATTCTGGCGAAAATTTAATAGGTCCAAAAACAGCTAGGGAAACTTATGGATCTGAAGCAACTCAACAAATCTCACTAATTTCGGGTGCTAGAAATGGAAACACCTTACTTTATCCAATTGGGGGGTCAATCTATTATTATATTCCGACCTACAGTACAGCAGGTAGTCTCCAACAACTGAAACTAGCAGGATTCGTAGAAGCATTTGACAGAGAAGTAGGTTATGGTGAGAACGCGCAAGATGCTTACATAAATCTAAATTTGACAGGTGGCGCAACTCCTTCTAATTTATCTATATCCTATAATTTTGACATGGAATCCTCAATGAATTACCCAAATAATCCGGCAAACTTCATGGTTGACCTTCAGAATTTAGATACTAATTTCTCCGCTCCTAGTTTGCAAGTTAAAGTTAACCTTTCGATTTACACCGCTACGACGAATAATGTCGATTACGACTTAATTCTACCACCGTACTTGTATCCAATTGAAAATACTACATATGTTGATGGTCCTAACACGGTAACAAACTTCACAGTGGTCGATACTAATCTGTATTTTGGTGAAGGATTAGTTTTAAATGGATTTGTTAATACTACAAAAGGAAACATTATCATATTTTACAAATGGACCCTAATTGTAGACGATGCCCTGATCTATACTTCTCCAGAAAACCTAATATTAGTATTTTAATAACTAATTTTTTTTTATATTTATTTTAAATTTAAGAAATATCGATTTTAGTTCTTATTAGTGATTTATTTCCTGATGTAAAATTAAAAATTTCGAAATAGAAATAGCTTAAAAAAAGCTTTAATTTAAACTTTAGGTTCTGGCTCTTCCTTTATTAGACTCAAGAATTTCCCTACTTCGTCTTTCGAGCACATGTGAAATTTATTATCTTCGGATTTTATGTAAGCAAAACGTGTATTATCTTTTGTGGGTTTTTCATTAATAGATTCCTTAAGTGCGGTTAAAGTTAATTTGACGGTCTCGTCGAATGTCAAATCTTCTGCGTAATTTTCTTTTAAGTAATTTCTTGCTGTAGCTTCTCCACTCCCTAACGCGTAAGCTTTAAATGCTCGATAAATTCCACTTGGGGATGTAGTATAAATTTGAGGCCCTGCTGGATCCTCAAAAATTTAAAATGCTAGCTATGCATACAAACTATTTACCTGATGTAGCTCAATCTGAAAAGAAATATGGATATATAAAATATTTTAATTTTCAAAGAAAGTATGGAATTATTAGTTCGGAAGGTGATCCTTATATTTTTTTTAAACAAGGTTTTTATGTGTATGATGATAAAACTCTTTTTTTAGCTTATAAACAATAAATTAAAATTCTCTACACTATATAATCACATAATTGAAATTATATAATAATACCAAAAATGTGATTGTAAAATGTTTGGCGGTGGCCAAGTTAAATACGACCGCGCTCTAACGGTGTTCAGTCCAGAAGGGCGCCTTTTTCAAGTGGAATACGCTCTAGAGGCGGTTAGGAGGGGAACCCTGGCTGTAGCGGTAAAAACTAAAGAATGCGTTTGTTTAGCAGCTGAAATTAAAATTCCTTCGAATTTAATTGACGCTGACTCAATTGACAAGTTATTTCAAGTTGACGAACATATTGGAGTAGCTATTTCAGGATTACACGCTGATGCAAGAACTTTAATTAATTACGCTCGCGTTCAAGCGCAATCCTTTCGCTTAACCTACGACGAGCCTGTCAGATTAAACATGTTAGTAAAATCCTTAGCTGACATAAAGCAACAGTACACCCAGTTCGGAGGAAATCTTGACTCAATTAGAGTCATGGCCTAAATCAGACCTTTCGGGTGTGCTCTGTTTTTTATTGCTATCGATCCAGCGGGAACGCAGATTTACACGACATCTCCGAGCGGCATTTATCGGGCGTTTAAAGCATATGCCTTAGGGAGCGGAGAGGCAACGGCGAGAGACTACTTGAAGGAGAATTACAAAGAGGACTTGTCGTTTGATGAAACGGTAAAACTAACATTAAGAGCTCTTAAAGAATCTATAAACGAAGAACCAACGAAGGATAACACAAGATTCGCGTATGTAAAATCCGAAGATAAGAAATTCCATATGTGCTCAAAGGACGAAGTGGAAGAGTTCTTGAACCTTATAAACGAGGAGACGAAAGCTTAAATTAATTTTTTTTTTCACTTATTTTTTAAGGGAACATCAAGTTCTTAAGTCGTTTTTAGAGAATTCCCGAGAAATATTCAATTTAGAATAAAAAATAGAAAACTTATTCCAAATAAGATTTTGATCGTTCGGTTTGATACTTCCAAACTGTAAAGATTCTGTCATTTTCTACTCCGGAAGAGGTTTTTTCCTTCTATTTTATCTATTATTTATTTTTATTTTCCGTTCTAAGTTCTTTTTACTGCCAAAAAAAAAAAAAATAAATGAATTTAGGGGTTGATTCCTTTTCTACGCTTTATTATTTGGATCGCTATGACCGCGCTTGCAACGGCAATCGTCGCGTACAAGTTGAATCCCGGGATCGCGATCGGCACCGATGGTTCTTCTTCAGAAACTTGAGGATCGTAATATATGGTAAGAGTCGGGTCGTGTATAAGTTTTTCTCCGTTCCAAACTGGATAATTTTGCGTTTCCACGTGATATAAATCGTCTGCGATGGTAAAGGTCGGATCAGCTTTCGCAACTTCTGTAATCGAATAAATTAAGTTGACGAAAGGGTTACCGGCGTTAGCGCTTTGTTCGCTATCTATCATAAGTAATTTATGTAGACTCCCGCCAGCAGATTCCATCTCTGTGTTTAATCCCAATTTGGGATAATCGTATAGCGTGTACTTTTTCTTTACAGGATTTATCATGTTAATCTCTGCAACGGTCGTCCCATTCGACTCAAACGCAAAAAGATCGGAAGGCACGGTTAACTCGACG
>JABXKD010000097.1 GCA_013375475.1 Promethearchaeota archaeon | reverse complement strand
TATTTGCTCCGTTGATATCTGATATTTTTGAATTAATTTCCTTATATGTATCTTTTGCAGTAATGCCTGCTATCTTCATTACATTATTCGTATTTGGGGTTAACAACGAACGAAATTATGGAAACTATGTAACATCATTTTCCATCCTTTATCTTATTTATTTCATTATAACTCTATTGCACCACTTTTTCATTTCTCCAGAACTCATACCCGGAGCTGACAGAACAATAATTATTGGGACTACATTCACAACGCTGCAAGTGTTATTAGTGTATTTAGCAACAGGCTATCTTTTCTTTTTTGGTATTAGAACGAAATTACCTCATTTTGTCTTAATAAGTTTTTCATGGGCATATTATAATGTGTATCGGCAAATATCAGATTTAATCGACACAATGGAAAAGAATAGCGATGAATATATATTCATGCTCTTAATAATTATAATCTGTTTTCTAGGTATAATTGTTTCGATCCGATTTTTTGAACTAGGAAAAAGGCTCAAAAGAGGATTGCGAGTATTTATAAGCCACGCTGTTGAAGATTTTAATAGTTATCGTATTGAAGCTCTCGCGGACTATTTAAAAATTCAAAAAAAGATAGGCCATGTGTATTTTTGTGAAGAGGGTCTAACAGGAAACATTGATAAGTGGATGAAAAAAACAGTTCATCGGAGTCAAGTTTTAGTTTTTATCTCAACTCCTAATTCCCTGAAATCAAAAGATAGCCTTTTTGAACTAGAACTTGCGCGCAAACATAAATTACATATAATACCGATTTTAGGCTTTGAAATGGTGTGGGAAGATTTAGAAGAATTAGATCTTCATCGGGAGTTTGGTTCCCCTTTTAGCCCAATGGAATTTGAAAAATTCTGTGATGAAATATATCAACATATTTTAAAATTCAGAAAAGACAAAAAAATAGAGGACGTTGAAGAAAAGAAGTAAAAAAAGAGGATAAAAAAATTTAATTTTTCTTAAATAATACCAGCTGTACTTGAAGGAATTAATAGAATGTCGTCGCCATTACTTAAATTATAATCCCTTAATTGATCGTTATCATCCATTGTAACTCCGCCAGACGATAAATGAAATTCGTCAGGATCGAGCCCAAATAAATTTCCTAAGGTATTCTTAATGTCACTTACTCTATTGGCGTCGTTCACGGTCAGTTTTTCCTTCTTTTCACCTGGACCGATGGTGGACATGAAGTACAAGGTTGACTTTTTCCCTGAGGAAGGTGTCTTTGAAGCTGGTGTTTTCGACTTAACAGGTTCAAATTCGTCATCAAAATCTTCTTCAAAACTCATATAAATCACATTTGTTTTTCTTGAGATTAATATTCTCATGGTAAATTAGTATTATAAAACCAATTGGAATGATTTTGTAGTTTTAAAATTTTTATAATCCTTTTGATATTATTTTTAAGTTCATAAGGTTTCAAGGTCAGCGAGAAATAAATCTGCTATCACGAGCCATTTCTGCTTAGTTTCAAAGTCGGATGTGCTTTTTTCCGCTAAAATTTTACCCTCTTTGAGATTTTTGAGTGCCAAATCGTACTTTTCCAGTGCTATATAACAAATTCCGATTTTGATATAAGTCTGATAGATAAACCAATCGTTAGAATCAATTTTTATAGCTTTTTGGAATTCTTGTATGGCTTTTTCGTATTCTTTAAAGTGTATTAAGATTTCTCCGTATGTATCGCGATAAATTCCTTTTTCTGGTTCTTTTTTTACGAGTTCGCGCAGAATTTCCAATGCTTCTTGTTTTTTATCTAAATAAGATAACCAATACGCTTTATAATTACAAAGAGAATTGTCTTCTGGATATTTCTCGATTAATTCTTCAATAATTTCCAATCCGTCTTCAACATTTTTATCTTTTTTGAGAGTATACGCCTTTTTTATCATGATATCGATTTCCTTCTCAGGAAATAGCTTTAACATGTTTTCTAATTCCGTTAACACATCGTTATATTGGTTAAAATAGAGTAAGATTCGTATTTTTGAATTATATAAATCGTAATTCTTTGGAGTTAAGGAAATTTCATTTTCAATTTCTTTAATTTTTTCCTTGTATTGAGATTCTAATGCTTCGGAATTATGCCATTGCATAAAATCCGTCATATTTTGCCAAATAATTCCTTCTAGTTTATCATATACCTCTTTTAATTCTTTTTTTATCTCAATTTTGTACGCCAAATAATTAATATAACCTGGTAAAAAAGCTCTGAGTGATTCCTTGAAATGCTCGTTAAATATAATTCCACAAATTTCTTCCAGAATATCTTCTATCATAGAATTCATGTTTCCTAACTTCGCAAATTTCTCCAAATACTTGTATGCGGTTAAATGTTCTTCAGTAATAGCTCGAAGTATCTTCTCTAATTTTTCATTAAAATGGAAATAATAACATTTAATGGGAGAAATTTCTAATTTAAAAAACTTTAAGTCATATAAGTCGTTTTTAACAATCTCATTCACCCAAAAATCAAGCATTCTTTTCTCAATTTTGTAGAATCTCGAAAAATCCTCGAGCGATAGATAATCAGGATAAAAATCGGGGTGATTGATTGAAATATAAAGCAAAATTATATAAAAATCCTCTTCGTCTTTTAAAATTGTGCTAACTTTTAAATAATCTAACTTTAAAACCTTATTGAGAAACCTAAATTTAACGCGATCATCAGTTATATTGAACTTATCAAAAAACTGGGATGCCTTTGTTGTAATTTCGTCGATTCGTTTTTTCTCTTCTTCTAAAATTGTCTGTCTGTCCAAATCATAACTTTGCAGAATCCGCGAATATTCTAATTTTCCTGATTGAGTAATTATATATCTTTTATTTTCTCTGACGATAAATCCCTTTTGAATTAATGAGCTTAGAGTTTTTGATAAAGAAGATTGATTTATAGAAAACGGTTCTTCAAGAAAGTCAGATCTTATGCAAAATCCATTATTGTACACCATCCAAATAATCCAATGAGCATAATTTCTCCCTCTTTTTAAGATTACATCTGGAGGGAAACTCAATTTTCGTTCCCTGACTCTTTCTCGGGACAACTCTTGAAATTTCTTTATCCCTTCTGGAGTTATCTTGTATTGTCCTCTTGTTAACTTCTCGATATATCCTTTAAGGATTAATTTTGTTAAATGACGAGATATTGTCGAGATAGGGATTTCGATAGGTTTTTGTTCAAAATTCGACCATTCACAACTTTCATTATTGGCTAGCATCCAAAGAATTATGTGGTCATAATTCTTTCTTTTAAGTTTTGAAGGATTAATTATTTCCTCAGAGGGATAATTTACTTTTTCCATGATTAATGAAAGCTAAATAAAATGATTATTAGGTATAAATTGGGAACATTTCTATTTATATCTATTTTTTGGAACTTCCATATTTTTTCGGAATTTTCATGGAATTGTCGGAAGCTCAACTATAAATGGATGGATATTAACATTTTTCATTGATCATCATTTTGATGATAAAATCGAATTAAAACAAAAAAAAAGAGTTGAATAAAAAGAAATATATAAGGTGAAAATGATAGTGAAAAAGAAATCAAAAGTGACTAAAGCAATGATCGCGGCAACATTTTTCATAACTATTATAGCAATTATGACACCGGTGATGGCTGCTAGTTCTAATCGCGTCTTATTCATGGCAATAGGAGACGATCTAGATATCAATTCTACTAATCTTATCGTGGGGAAGATTAGTGAAGATGATGAGCTCACATCGGTGAAAGTAGTTTTCCATCAAAGAATCTATGATGATTCAGGGGAAAAAGTGTATACGATGATGGGGATGCTCAAAAATGGATTCCTTCAAACGAAACATCATTATTTTCTATGCCCAGTTTTTAATGTCTGGTTTATTAATGTTTGGTTGTTCATGGGTGAGGGAAATTTTAAGACTACTGATATAAATTACCCTCTAACATATCGAAATATATTTTACTTTACCATGCCTAATACTGAAGGAAAATTCGTATCAACACCGATGCTTATGCTTCTAAGCCTTTCAGGTCAATATTATGAAGCTGATCCTACTGATCCCATGAATCCTGCGACAATTCCCTGGGGCGAAGATCCTTTAGTTATGGATGAAGGAGGATGGGTCCTTGTCGCAGCTTTATGGGATGTTGGCATCCCAATGGATGTGGGGTTTGGAAAAGGTATATTTCCTGTCGGTCCGGGCTCCTTTCTTACAAAATTGTGGGGTATATAGATACTAATACACATCCTCGTCAATCATATCAGATAAAAAATAAATTCTAAAATCTTTTTTTTTTTAAAAAAGTTCGTCAATTTGATGATAAAAATACAATAAAAAATAAATTGAGTTGATAAAAAAATGACTGAAATTAAATTATTTACCAAAATCTTACTTATAATCGAGGTTATTCTTTGGTTAATGTTTGGGATATTCCTAATGTTTCTATTTGATTTGACCATGAATCCTGAGGGTTGGACAAACCCCTATCTCCCAAAGCTGTTTGGAGGAGTTAATTTCCTATCTGGGATTTTTGCTATCTTGATGCTTCGTAAAAAGCAATGGGAAGAAATTAAATTTATTTTTGAGTTTTTTTAGCGCTACTTTTAATGACATTGATCCTTGAAACGACTGTATTTATTACTATAGGCTTAAATTATGAAAACGCGATAATGTCGCATTTATTTAATATATCGATAGAAGCGTTACTTTCTATACTTGGAATTGTCGCTTATATTAAACAGAGAAGCTAAAAACCATAAATTAAATACTTTTTTTTTTTATTTTTATGTAAGTACTTAGAAATTAAATGTATTTTTTTTTATACAACTTTTCTTGTTGGGATTATTTCTAAAAACTTTTTATATTCAAAACTTACGATATATTTAAAATGATAATTAGCTTAGTTTTTCATAAGGTTATAATCCAATTCTAATAAATAAATGTCTCACGCTGAGCTAAACCAATTAACGAAAGCAGAAAACCTTTTTGATATCTGTAAAATTGAAGAGGCTCTTGAACTATTAAACAATCAAAGCTTATTTGAGGGTCTAGATCTTCAGCAGAAAAGTTATTATCAATTTCTTAAGGGCTTGATTCTTTTATATCAACATAATATCGAAGAAGCTATTAAGTTAGGTGAACAAATGCTAAGAGAAGGCCAAAAACATAATGATCACGTCTACTCGTTTGATGGATTATTTGTTATTATTGACGGACTGATTCGGACTTATAAATTTGACGAGGCAAAAAAAAAAATTGAAGATGCTGAAGATATATTAAAACTTATTTCTAATAAACCTAAAAGTATTTTAATTCTAAGAGAAGTTCGTTTAGATTTACTAAGAGCTGCGATGAATTTTGGGTTGGGCAATTCGGATATAGCAGAAAAGTACGTAGAAAAACTTTTTGAATTTCAAAAAGAACTTGGAAATAAATGTGAATTTGCTAGGGCAAATCAGATAATGGCAGAAATTATGATGTGGAGAAAAAGTAGATTCGATCTTGCTTTGGAATGTGGCAAGAAAATATTATCAATAGCTAAGGAAATTAAATTTAACCATTATTGGATCGCTGTAGGTAATGCTGTTGCGGCGATATCATATCATTGTATTGGGGAGTTAGAGAATAGCTTAAAACATTATATGAAAGTTCTTGAAATAATTAAAAAATTTAAAAGTAATTTACATATTGCGAGTACATTAAATAATATAGGGAATCTCCATGCTGAGCTTGGCGATTATGAAATGGCTTTGCAATATTTAGAAGAAAGTTTAAAGTATTGGGAGCGGGATCCTTTAGAAATAGAAATGGTTATTGATAGCATAATAGCTTTAGCTCTTAAGAAGGGAGATATTATTCTTGCTCAAAAATATTTTCAACGCTTGGAAAATATGTATAATCAAACACCAAATAGTCAGATCGAAATTATATACAAATATAATAAAGCTTTAATGATGAAAAACAGTTCTCGAATCCGAGATAAAGCTAAAGCTGAAAAATTATTTAAACTTATCTTAAAAACAGAAACTATAATTCCTGACATAAAAATTAACTCATATATTCATCTTTGTGATATATTTTTTGTTGAATACCGTTTGAATAAGAATGATGAAGTTCTTGAGGAAATTAATCAAAATATTACTCAATTATTAACTATAGCTGAAAAATCGCGTTCATTTAAAGTTTTCTGCGAAATTTTCATATTACAAGCTAAATTGGCTTTATTGACTTATAATGTAAAAGCTGCCCGACGCTTTTTGACCCAAGCACAGAAGATTGCGGAATTATATGGGTTAAAACGATTAGCAATGAAAATCTCAAATGAACATGATAACTTACTAAAAGAAATGGATAAATGGGAAATCTTGAGTGATTCAAAAGCAAGTCTGGCGGAGCGTATTGAATTAGCCCGTTTAGATGATCAACTGAAAACCATGCTAAAAAAACGATCAGTAGAAATTCCAGATATATCAAAAGAAAAACCTGTTATGCTATTAATCTTAACGGAAGGCGGTAATCTTTTATTCTCTAAAAAATTTATGGAAGATTTTTCTTTTGAAGATGATATTTTAGGAGGTATCCTAACTACAATAAATTACATAATTAACGAAGTTTTTTCTGAAGGTCTTGATCGGGCTATTTTTGGTCAATATACGCTTCTTATGATGTCCGCTCAACCATTTTTAGCATGTTACATCTTTAAAGGACACTCTTATTATGCTTATTCTAAGATTAAAAATTTTCTTGATTCGATACAGAATGACAACTTCATTTGGCAATCTTTACAGAATTTTTTCCAAAAGAGTAAATCAGTTCAATTAAACGATATTCCTTCGCTTGAGTCTATGGTAATGGAGATTTTTGTTGAGAAAAAAAATTGATAGAAGTTTACATTTCAATTATATCAATTCACCAAAATTTTATATTAACCTAAACCCAATCATTCATTAAAAAAGAATTATATTTTCATTAAGAAATAGAAATCTAATGAAGAATTCTGAAGAATTTCGATTTAAAATAGCAGTTGTTGGAGATGGAGCAGTAGGTAAAACATCCTTAATTAAAAAATTCACTAAGGGTTCATTTGAAAAGGACTACGTAAAAACAATCGGAGCTCAACTTTCGAAATATAACAAAGAAATTAATGGAGATATGATTAGATTAATATTCTGGGACATAGCTGGCCAAGAAGATTTCAATTTTCTACATCACTTGTTTTATAAAGAGACTAAAGCGGCAATTATAGTATATAGCCTTGAAGAAAACGATTTAGGAAAAAACAGCTTCACACATATAGAAAATTGGTATAACCAACTAAACAAGTATTGTAGCGGTATACCTGTTTTATTATTTGCCAATAAAGTTGATTTAATAAGCAAAAATGAATTTAACAAAGCTGAAATTCAAAAAATCGTTAAAAAATATAATTTTTTCGAATATTTCACTACTTCCGCAAAAACTGGAGAAGGTGTAATCGAAGCTTTTAACGCTATTATTGAAAAATTATATTTTAAATATAAACAACTTTCTACTCAAAAATGACTCCCCTAAAGTCAAAAATGTGGAGGACGATAATGAAACATCATTTCTCGATTATAGAGAATAATCATTCTTAATCCAGTCATTAATTTCTAATAGAATGCATTCTAATATAACTTATCATGAAAGCAATTGTTTACGAACAATTTGGGCCAGCGGATGTTCTTGAATTTAAAGAGATAGAAAAACCTACTCCCAAGGACAATGAAGTGCTGATAAAAATTCACGCGACAACCGTAACAGCAGGGGACGCGATAATGAGGAGGGGTAAACACCCGACTTCCAAATTTCAAACTCTCATGTTACATTTAGTGTTAGGTTTTAAAAAACCAAAAAGACCTATATTAGGGATGGAGCTAGCAGGGGAGATTGAAACGGTTGGCAAGGATGTTAAGTTGTTTAAGAAAGGCGACCAAGTTTTTGCATCTACCTTCTGGGTGAAATTTGGCGGTTATGCGGAGTACAAATGTATGCCTGAAGATGGGATGATAGCGTTAAAACCGAACAATTTGACGCTTGAGGAAGCAGCCGCAGGTTTTGCTTCTGGTGGACTTACAGCATTACTCCTTCTTAGAAAAGGAAATATCCAGAGCGGCCAAAAAGTTCTTATTAATGGCGCTTCTGGAAGCGTAGGTTCCTTTGCAGTACAACTTGCCAAGCACTTTGGAGCGGAGGTTACCGGGGTATGCAGTACCTCGAATTTAGAATTGGTGAAATCTCTGGGAGCCGATAGGGTAATTGATTACACCAAAGAGGATTTTACGCAAAGTGGTGAGACTTATGATATCATTTTTGACGCAGTAGCTAAAAGTTCGTCTTCACAATGTAAGAGAGTGCTAAAGGAGAAAGGAATCTTTCTTTCCGTTTTGAAATCCTCAGGAAAGGAAAATACTGAAGATCTAAGGTTCCTTAAAGATCTTATTGAAGCAGGAAAGATAAAGCCGGTTATTGATAAAACCTATCCATTCGAACAAATCGTTGAAGCTCATAGATATGTTGATACAGGGCGCAAAAAGGGAAATGGAGTAATAACTATAGAATAATTCTCATGAAAGCGATTGTATGGACGAAGTACGGACCACCAGAGGTGCTTCAGCTCAAGGAGGTAGAAAAACCTACTCCCAAGGACAATGAAATATTGGTTAAAATACATGCGACAACAGTAACATCAGGGGACTGTGAACAGCGAAGTCTCAAATTGCCAATCCGGTTCCGACTCCTCATGCGACTATATATTGGTCTCAGAAAACCAAAAAGAATAACTAGTCTAGGGATGGAGTTAGCCGGGGAAATTGAATCAGTAGGCAAAGATGTAAAGTTGTTTAAGAAAGGGGACCAAGTTTTTGCAGCTACCGGTTTTGTTGGTATGGGTACTTATGCGGAGTACATATGTCTGCTTGAAGAACCTGAAGACGGGGTATTGGCACTAAAACCAATCAATATGACCTATGAGGAAGCCGCCCCCGTTCCTGTTGGGGGTCTTGAAGCATTGCATTATATTAGACAAGGAAATATCCAGAGCGGACAAAAGGTACTGATTAATGGCGCTGGTGGGACTATTGGAACTTATGCGGTACAACTTGCTAAATACTTTGGGGGTGAAGTAACTGGTGTGGGTAGCACGATGAAATTGGACATGATTCGCTCCATTGGTGCTGACAAGGTTATTGATTACACTCAAGAAGATTTCACCAAAAGCGGTGAGACTTATGATTTTATTCTTGATGTGGTTAGCAAAAGTTCATTTTCAGGTAGTATAAGATCGTTAAAACAAAATGGAAGCTATCTTATAGCCAACCCTAGGCTGTCACAGAAGGTTCGAGGGAGAAGAATTTCGAAGAAAAGTACTAAGAAAGTGATGTTCGGGGCAGCACACCCAAAGACTGAAGATCTAATCTATTTCAAAGAGCTTGTAGAGGCGGGGAAAATAAAATCGGTAATAGATAGAAGTTATCCGCTGGAACAGACTGCCGAAGCCCACAGGTATGTTGAAACAGGTAAAAAAATGGGACATGTAATAATAATTGTAGAATAAATGAACAAACCATAATTTCTCAATTGTTAGAAAACACTCCTTGTGAAGCAAGTCATTAATTTATATGGGATGTATTCCAATAAGAATTTATGAAAACAATTGTATATCAATCGATGTACAAAATCAAATATTATAGAATAGAGGATGTGTTAGAACTATGGAAGATGTGAAGATAATACTTTCATTCGTATGGGTTGCCGTAATATTGACTTACTTATTAGGTGATGTAATGCGAATCTATGCTGGGGATTTTACACCGGGAGAAATAGAAGGTAAGCCAATGACTCAGAAAATAATATTTGGAATGGCAATATTAATGGTGATTCCGATTGTTATGGTTGTCCTGTCCCTGATATTGGAGCATCCAGTAAATAGCGTGGTAAACATCATCGTAGCCATTTTCTGGATTGTGTTTAATCTCGCTGGAATCAAGGGGTATAAAGCTTATGATAAATTTCTACTCATAGTAAGTATGGGGTTTAATGTACTGACTGTTTGGTACGCATGGACTCAATTTCTTTAATGAAATCAAATAACAAGTATAAATAGTAATTTTTTAAAATAAAATGGTGAAAAAAATGGAAAATAAAGAAAAAATGAAAGCGATGGTATATGAAAAATATGGCCCTCCAGAGGTTTTTCAGCTTAAAGAGGTCGAGAAACCTACTCCCGAAGACAATTAAATACTTGTAAAAGTATATGCAACAACAGTAAACGCTGCTGTAAAGTTAGTTCGAAGTGGTTATCACCCAGATAAAAAAATTTACACATTCGGTCTGCGAATGATGTACGGTATCAGTAAACCAAAAAGACCTATATTAGGATATGAGCTAGCTGGTGAAGTTGAAGCCGTAGGCAAGGATGTAACACGATTCAAAAAAGGGGACCAAGTTTTTGGAACTACCACCGGGTTGAAGAACGGTGCTTATGCTGAGTACGTATGCCTACCTGAAGAATGGAAGGCTGGGATGGTGGCAATAAAACCGTCCAATATGACCTATGAAGAAGCCGCCGCAGTTTCTACTGGGGCGAGTACATCTTTGCATTATCTTAAAACGGCAAATATCCAGAGCGGCCAAAAAGTTCTTATCTATGGTGCTTCAGGATGTAATGGGACTTTTGCGGTACAGCTTGCTAAGTATTTTGGGGCAGAAGTTACCGGAGTATGCAGTACCACGAACTTAGAATTGGTGAAATCTCTAGGAGCCGATAAGGTAATTGATTACACAAAAGAAGATTACACAGAAAGCGGAGAGCTTTATGATATCATTTTTGATGCCGTTGGAAAGGATTCATTTTCAAATGGCAAGAAAGGACTTGCTCCAAACGGGGTCTATGTGACAGTTTTAAAGGGAAGATATAGCGAAAAGAATGAAACTTTAATATTTCTTAAAGAAATTATTGAGGCAGGGAAGCTAAAATCGGCCATAGATAGAACTTATCCGTTGGAAAAGATGGTCGACGCTCATACCTATGTCGATAAAGGACATAAAAAAGGGAATGTAGTAATAACTGTGATAGAATAACAATTCCAAGTTTCTCTTCACATTATAATCAATAGGGCATATTTCTTTTACTCAATCCTTAAAAAAAAGCCACTTAGGAGTTTTTTTCTAAATTTTTTTTGGTTACGCAATATACTGGTCCTTTTTCCATCATTGTAAAGCATGAATTGCAACTGATACATTTCGGTAGTGTAGTGTCGCCACTTTTCCAACGATTGGGAAGATCAGGTTCATATATCAATGGTCTACATAGCGATATAAAATCAGCATCACCATCAATTAATATTTTATTAGCAGCAACTGGATTTCGAATTCCTCCCACAAGGATTAAAGCACAATCTTTCAATAACGGTTTGATTTTTTTAGCAAATGGCAAGAAATAATTCTCGTCTTCTTCTTTTTTTACTATTTTACTTGTAATATTACGTTTAGCGTATAAGATAGATTCTGCTCCACCACCACTGGGTTCTACAGCATCAAAACCAATCTTTGATAGGTTCTTAGCAATTTCAACGCCTTCATCTTCAGTAATACCATTAGGAATAAAATCTTGAGACTGAAATTTAATTATTACTGGAAATTGTTTTCCAACTTCATCCTTGATTCCATTATATATTTCTCTTAAGATATTTGTTCTTTTTTCGGGAGTACCACCATATTCATCGCTACGTAGGTTTGTAAAAGGGGAAA
>JABXKD010000096.1 GCA_013375475.1 Promethearchaeota archaeon | reverse complement strand
CTTATCTCATCTTCAACTTTTGCGCCACAATACTGACAATTCTTCAATTTTTTATTAAAAACTTCCCCACATATTCTACATATCTGCAAATTTCTCTTAACTATCTTTTTCACAACATACAAAAACGCTTCTTCAACATTTTCTCCAGTTTTTGAAGATACTCCATAAATATTTCCTTGAAATTTATATTTATCTAATAACTCTTTTGCGTCTTTTTGTTTTACTTCTCTTTGACTTTCTAAATCAATCTTTGCTTCAATTAATAATCTAGTTTTTGGATAATTGGGAACAGAGGTAATTACATTCACCCAATCATGAAGATCCTCTAAAGAATCTTTATTTGTAATGTCATAAAGAATTAAAGCACCAGATGCACCAGAAACATAAGAGGGCAATAGAAGACGGAATTTCTTTTCACCAGCAAAATCCCAGATATTGAGGAGAATTTCATTACCATCAACTACTACTTTTTTTGTTTCGAAATCGACACCTATCGTTGATAATGTTGATCTATCAAATTTTCCTGTTGCATACCGTCTGATAAGAGATGTCTTCCCTACATTTTTAGCACCTGCTACAATAACTTTAAATTTGATAATAATAAATCACATCAAGTTTTTTTAATGACATTCTAATTATATTACTCCTAAAATAAAATATTAATCTTTAATCATAAAAATGTTCTTATTATTATTAACTAAATGTTTTTAGGCTAGCCTCATCAAATTGTACAGAAAGAGAATTCTTTTAGTCATAGAATAAATATTATAAATATTTTAATGGAAAAAAAAATTCTGTAAAATCATGAAAAATGATTCAGATAATAAGTTTTTTGGAACTTTGCCGCAGAAAGAACTGCTAAAGTTATACGCAAAGCATGTAAATTCCCCAAAAGTCCGTTTTTTTAAAGGAGTAGGTCTTGGAGTTATTCTTGGTGAGAGAGCGGGTGTCAAGATTAACACACTAGAAGGAGCAAAACCTACTGATCCACCAATGGAACTTTATGATTGCCATACCTGTGGAGGTGTTTATAATTTAGGCCATGGTAACCAAAAAATTGTACAAACATTGAAAGATGCTTTAAATAGTGGATTGGACATAGGTGATCACCTTCAATTATCAGAATGGAGAGCTATATTAGGAGCAAAATTAGCGCAGTTAATGCCACCAGGAATTACTAAAACTACATTTGGAGTTAGTGGTGGTGAGGCAGTTGATACGGCTATTAAATTCTCAAGGGCATATACTAAACGGAGAAAATGTATCTCTGCAGTAGGAGGTTATCATGGCCATACTGGTTTTGCGTTAGCAACTGGAGATGTTAACTTTAAAGAAAAATTCCTTTGGAATTTCCCGGATTTTAAGCAAGTTCCCTTTGGCGATGGAGACACATTGAAAAATACTATTTCTGACGATGTTGCCTGCGTCATTCTAGAAGCAATACCTGCAACGGGGGGAGTATTAATTGCTCAAGAAGGCTACTTTTCAGAAGTTCGAGAATTATGTGATGATCATGGTGTTATGATGATAATTGACGAAGTTCAAACCGGACTTGGGCGCACGGGTCATTTTTGGGCAATAAATGGGGGGTTATATGAGCAAGAGAAGGTAATCCCTGATTTTATGGTTTTAGGTAAGGGAATGAGTGCGGGAATTTATCCACTTTCTACTTGCAGTTATAAACCGTTTATAGAAAAGGAAATTTTTAAAGATGATCCATTCATTCATATTTCTACCACGGGTGGTTCTGAATTAGGATGTGTAGTTGCTTGTAAGATGTTAGATATTCAATCTGATCTAATGTTTTTATCTCATGTAAAAGAAATGGGTAAACTATTTGGTGAGGGATTAGAAGATATAGCAAACGGACATCCCGAACTAATAAAAGAAGTGAGAGGAAGAGGACTTATGTGGGGTGTGGAGTTTAATAACGAAACACTCGGACAATTTGCTATGCTTTCTATAATAAAGGAAGGCGTTCTTCAAAATTACTGTGGAAATAAAAAAGATACGCTCATTATGATGCCACCTTTAATAGTGAAAGAGGAGGAAATCAAAGAGATCATAAAAAGAATTCGTGAAGGTGTTAAAAATATTAACCACTTAGTATAAACATCATCAATACAATAATTTAGGAGTCATTTTGGTATTTAAATCTACTTAACTTATATATTTCTTGAGCGATTTTCTTTCCAACATTCTCAACTTTCATTAAATCCCCAATATCTGCGTTAAAAATCTCTTGGAGCGATTTTAATTCACTAAGTAAATTTTTTGCTCTAAGAGCATTTATACCTGGAATACCTGCAACAATATATTCTAACAAACTGGAAATCTCAATCGGTTTTTTGTCAAACCTCAACTTTAACTCCATTTTAGAGTCTGATTGTTCCTTTTTCGCAAGTTGATAAATAAACATTGCAGAGTCCGCTGGATCTTTCGTTTTATATACTGTAATTCCCAAGTTCAAAATTAGTGATGTGATCGCACCGTAAAGTGCGTTTTGATTAATATTTGAATTTAAGAACGGGTCTCCTTCTAATATTAATATGGGCCTTACAAAATTGTTTTTTAACTCAAATAATTCGTTAAATAATCTCCCATCTTTTACTGAATCGTTAAAATCTTTAGCTGACTTTCTCTCAATGCCTACTCTTCCTGATAGAATATAGTCAGCAACAGGCAATTGTTTTAATTCTATACTAACTCCCATTAAAGACAACGCTCTAACAACAGCAGAGGCAGTCTCTCTATTATCACAGACAATTTTGTAATCCTGTGCACCTTCAATTTTCTGGATACTCGATAAATCTGAAGAAATTTCGATTTTACTAGGCTCTTGCCTGTCTTCTTCTTCTTTTAAAAAATTTAAAAGGCTTTTCTGTCCTGCTTTAGAACTAGAATCATTATCTTTCATGGTTTTTAAACTTTGATTCATAACCCGTTCCTTACCCTTTTCAGCCCAATAATAACTTTCATCGCGAGTACCTTCAGCCATTAATATTAAAACCTTTCCTTCTTTTTTTCTCCCTGTTCTTCCACGACGCTGAATAGAACGCACAGCACTTGGGACAGTATCGTAAAATATTACTAAATCACATTCCGCTATATCTAAACCTTCTTCTCCTACACTTGTGGCAATTAATGTGTTATAAATTCCTTCCTTGAAGTCTTCAAGTAGTTGAATTTGTTCTTTTTGAGTTAGACCTTTATCTAAAGATTTGGTGACTTGTCCTACGAATTTATGTGCCTTTATAACTTCGTCTCTTTTAATATATCTAATTATATTGTTGACGGAATCTCTAAAATGACAAAATACTAATATTCTCGAGTCTCTATTTTGGAGGATCTGATTATGTAAAATCTCTGAAAGTTTTTCTAATTTAGGATGAACAATACCATTTTCTTTATTAGTTTCAATTAATTCAAGAACTCGTTTTATACCAGAATCTCTAAAAAGTTCTATTAGTGATTTATTTGCGGTGTTTTGTTTTATTTTTTTAACATTTTTTTTCATGTAATCATCTAAAGCACTTACTCCTTGAGTTTCAATAAGCTCATCCATATGGGATAGTCTTATCGCATTCGCTACAAATTTTTTTGCACTAAATAGTAGTATCTTCTCCTCTTCATCTCTTGAGTTTGAAATCTTCCCGTTAATTAATTTATCTAACGCAAGCAAATCTTTTCTAGAAACTTTAGTTACATCTGACGAATTTAACAATTCCTGTTGTTTTAACCATTTGTACGTTGTTCTTAATTTTTCTATTATTATTTTTTTAATATCCATAAATTCACTTGGAAGCTTAACCTTTATCCATTCGTTATCAACTTTATAGATGTAAGGTTTTACGTCTGAATCCTGGTCTGTTCTAATTTCGACACGATCGACAAATAAATTATTTTTTATTTCGTTAATCTTCCCTTCCGTAGATCCTGGACTTGCGGTAAGCCCTAAAATTTGATGGTTCTTAGCCGTTTCAACATACTTCTTTGCAATAAAACAATAAGCATAATCTCCTACACTCCGATGACATTCATCAAAAATGATTAAAGAGACATGTTCTAACGAATAAAGATTGGAAATAATATCATTTTGAAGCACTTGAGGAGTCATAAAAGCAATTTTTAAGCCTTTCCATATATCTCTCCTTTTTTCCGGTGATGTAGTTCCAGTAATTGCTTTCAAGTTTTCCTCAGGAATAACCGTTAAATCTAAAAAAGATTTATAGTGTTGATTTACAAGGGGTTTTGTTGGAGCTAAGAAAACAATTTTAGAGTTAGGCGTTTCTGATAATCTATGTATAGCTAACATTAGAGCTATAATAGTTTTTCCTAATCCAGTAGGGATAACTACTAGACAATTGGTATTAAGGCAATTTATAAATATATTTTCTTGATATGCCCTTCTCAAAACCAAGTTCTCTTTAAGTAAAGGGTGTGATATAAATTGTTCATGTTTCGATATGAAAATCACCAGAAAATATCAGATTATAATATCTTTTAAGAGGAATCTTTTTCAGATATGATTTAAAGTAACAGAGACTATAGAATCTCTTAAATTATATTAATACCTTTTTAATAATTATAGTTAGCATTTATGACAACACAAATTGCGCGAGTGGTTTAGACGTATAACGACACTTTCACTATAAAAGATTAGTGTAAAGCGTTAAACGCTCACACCGTGTAAATTTTCGCTGATATAAAGCGTTAATCTCGACGGTCGGGGGTTCAAAAGTTTGAAATTTTCTTTCAAATTGAAAAATTCCCCCCTTGCGCATTAAATTCAAGCATATAAGAATGTTAAACTAACTTGATTTATGGTAAAAAACAAAAAAGTTTTATGTTATATTACATTTTACGACTCAATTACTAATTCTTAGGATATAGTTATGTCTTCTTTTTTAGAGTCTCGTGAATTGAGAAAGTTGTATAAAGAAGTTCGAAAAACCATCAAAATTGGTTCGATTTTCCTTACTAGATACGAAAAAGCTCGCATCACAGGAGCGCGTGCTCTACAAATAAGTTTCGGAGCACCAATTTTGATCGCGAAACCAAAGAATGTTATTGATCCTATTAAAATAGCTTTATTAGAATTAAAAGCTAAAATCTTGCCACTAACTATAAGACGAGAGTATCCTAGTGGAGAACATGAAGATATTTCGATTAATAAATTAATTCTTAAAAAAGATTAAGTGTTATTGAATTCTGTATTTACCTCTTTCTGTAAGGATGTATACATTAGTGTTTTCAACCAGTTCTACTTCCAAATAACCTTTAAAAATTAAATTCTCTAAGATTTTTTCTAAATCCGCTTTTTTGAAAGGTTCAATACCTAAAGGGATTCTGCTTTGATTCGCAACGATTGCGATACGTGATAGTAACATTCTTTTGTTAATAAATGATTCAAGAATAGTAAGCTCATCATTAGAAAGTCGTTCAAATTGATCGTGTTCCAACAACTGCTCTTTTAGAGTGTTTGCGAGATCTAATGTTTCAGAACTAATTTTTTGTTTCTTAATTTCGACATGCTTTAATTGGACAAGGTCCTTCGCAACTGGAGACTTTTTAGATTGAGCCATTTTTTCTAAATAGTTACGAATTTTTTCTTTATCCTCCAGTTCTTTTTCCAAATTCTTATCTTCTTCTTCATTCTCCATAATAATACGATAAGGAATTTAATTATAAAAATTTATATTAATTTAATGAAAGAAGTCTTAAAGTTAAGAACCGGAGAAAAAATTATCATAAGACATATTACTGAATCAGATATTGATGGAGTTTGGAATAACTTCAATGAGGTTGTTGAAGAAGGGATATATCTACCGGTTTTATTCCCGGTTAAATCAAGATTTGAAAAACAATCATGGTATAACAATATTCAAAAAGATAGAGAAATATGTATTGTCGCATTTCATCCAGATTTAAAAAATCCTCATAATATCCTTGGACAATGTGAGATATCAAGTTTAGACTGGGACGCAGCTACTCATGTTGGTAGCTTAGGAATTATTGTGCAAAAAAAATATCGAGATTTAGGAATAGGATACCACATTATTGATATGGCTATTCGAGAATCAAAAAATTTAAACAATAAAGAAAAAATCATACTGAGCTGCTTTTCAAATAACAAAAGAGCCCTCCATCTTTATAAGAAATTAGGTTTTAAAATAGTTGGAAGTAGAGTAAAACAATTTTATATGGATTCTAAATATTACGACGAAATATTAATGGAATTATGGATTGACGATTATTTAACAAATAATCCTTGATTTTATTAATCTACAAAAATTCATTTGTATACACAAATCGCCATCATTGGGGCTTCAAAAATCTGAATTGTGTTCAACACTCCTTTAAAAATAAAAGCTAGTAATCGCTTATGTTTGGCTTATTCTATAATAAAAAAATAATAATTATAAAAATAGCGCTCAATTGTGTCGCTTTTTTTTTGTAATAAAAAAAATTTATATATGTCAAATTTATTATTATGATAATTTTAATTTGTTATAATTTATCGATGTTATTATACACTAAAAAAATAATATAGATAATGCTATTTCAAATGAAATAATTTTATACAAACTATAAATTAAAAAGCTGAATATTATGGCAGAAGAAGAAAGTTTTTTAAACGCGAAAGCCTTAGTAGTCGACAATGGAACTGGAATTTCTAAAAATGGGTTTGCAGGTGAAGATCAGCCTCGTTCTGTGTTTCCAACTCTTATAGGTTATCCTAAATACGAATCGATAATGACTGATGTAGAGCATTACACTCGTGAATACTACATAGGAGAGGAAGCTATGCAACTTAAAGGTGTTCTAAAGTTAATGTTTCCTGTAGAACATGGTATTATCGAAGATTGGACGGCTATGGAAAAGATTTGGCATTATACCTTTTATACTGATTTAAGAATCGATCCTAGCGAACATCCGGTCCTTCTAACTGAAGCCCCATTGAATCCAAGACCAAACAGAGAGAAAATGGCCGAAATTATGTTTGAGACATTCAATGTTCCGGCCCTTTATGTTGCAATGCAGGCTGTCTTGTCTCTTTATGCCTCTGGGCGAACGACGGGATGCGTAATAGATATTGGGGATGGAGTCTCTCACGTAGTGCCCATTTTCGAAGGTTTCGCATTAAGTCATGCAATCCAAAGGATCGATCTTGCTGGCCGTGATATCACAACTTACCTACAAAGATTACTCCGACAAAAGGGATACTCATTTACAACTTCTGCAGAGAAAGAAATTGTTAGAGATATCAAGGAAAAACTCTGCTATGTAGCAATCGACCCAGAAAAAGAAATGATGCTTTCTAAGAAAGTTGCTGGGATGGAGAAAAGCTACATGCTTCCCGATGGAGAGACAATTAATGTAGGTGTAGAAAGATTTTTAGCACCGGAATGCTTCTTCAATCCATCAGTAATCGGGAAAGAATTAGAACCCCTCGATGATGTAATTGTCGGTGCTATTTCAGAATGTGATGTCGACCTTCGTAGAGACCTTTATGGTAATATTGTGCTTTCTGGTGGATCAACAATGTTCCCTGGAATTAAGGAACGCTTAACCAAGGAAATTAAAGAGCAGATTCCAGAATCAGTTGATGTCAAGATTATAGCTCCTCCAGAACGTATGTATTCCGTATGGATTGGTGGTTCTATCCTTAGTTCCTTGAAAACATTCCACAGAATGTGGGTTACGAGACGCGAGTATAAAGAAATGGGACCCCAAGTAATTCATAGATGCTTCTAAGCCCATTCGGGCAACATTTTAAATTTTATGAATTTTTTTATTTTCTTTTTTTATTTTTACTACTTTTTCAAACAATAACTTTTAAATATCTAAAATATATTCATAAAATTGGTTGTATCGTTGAATTTTAAACTATCTCTTAAGATAGTTTAGGGTTTAGTCCAAAAGATTTTCTAGTAGCAATAATGAATTGATAAGAATATGCCCGAAAGTAGTGATATTTTAAACGATCTTAACAAAGTCTTTATACCTTGTAGAACGGTTTTAGAGATGGAGGCGTTAACATCATTGTTCTTAGAACACTATAATTATGAAGTTATTAAAGAAATACCAAAAAGCCAACCTGAAAGTCAACGAGTTATTGAAATTTTCCGAATTTTAGATTGTCAACCCCTTGAAAATATTATTAAATATTTTATTGATGGCGTTGTTAGTAAACTAAAACCCATAGTAATGTATGAAAGAGATCATCACGATCGTTTTAGAATGGGAAATGTTGTAGCTTATACGAAAACACGTGTGTGTCTTTATCTAGCTTTACATAGATTGAAGTTAAAATTTATGTTCATCAAGCATTTTATGGATAAATTTAAAAACAACGAATTTAAATTAAATATCCCGGACGAAAGAGAGGATTTAGCCCCTCATTTGTTTATTTCTTCCTTCTATAAGAACTATACTCATAAAAATGAGATGAATCTAAAATTGATGCTTTCTTCGAAAAGAATTTCAGAAAGAGTTAGTAAATTATTGGATCTTAAGGATATAATAACTAATGATGATATCATTAACGCGATAACTTTTAAAAAATATTTAGATGATAATAATCGAATAAAGTTTGTAATGAGAGAAATCAAAGCCTCAATATTCGTATGTAAAGTAATGTTTGCACAAATGGATGTATTTGATCCGTTTTCTGAAGGAAAAGAACTCATGATAGATGCTGAAGAATTTATGATAAACCAAGATTTTATACCTGTATTAATCCCCGCAATATCAAATGCTTATTCTGGTAGTAAAAGGGCACAACTAGAAGATTTATTTCAAGCGTATAATTTTATGATGAAACGAGTATTAGAGGGTATTAATTATGCTATAGAAGTAGCATCAGGGGGGCAAATCCTTCTGGATTTAGAGGGTACAATATACAACTCCGGTAATATCTTCGACATCTAAGTCAGAATTTTGAAAAAACCTCAATTTTGCCTTCAACTCTTTCATTTTTAGTCCACTATAAGAAATGTTAAAACCTAAATTAGATTAAATATTTAGGAATGCAAAAATACACACATTTCGTATTTCTATGCTAAAAAGGGAACAAGATTCGACCCGATTCACACCAGATTTTAACGATATGTTAAAAATTGTTATCCTAAATAGCTTAGGCTTTTTTTTTATTGGTTTTTTGGTCCCTATTATTGCTTATTTTAATATGCTAGCAACTGCCATACAAATAAGTCTGATTGTATCTATTCAAGTATTAGGTCGAACTATTAGCGGTACAATTACGGGATTTTTAACTGATCGCGTGAAATCAAGGAGAAAACTCGTGTTAATAGGATCATTTGGCCGAGGAACCTCTTATTTCATAATCTATACCGCTATAATTTTAAATTCTGTAATATTATTAGGTGTAGGAACATTTACTCTAGGCTTTATGGCAGGTGTTTTTTGGGTTCCATTTAATACCCTGATAGCAGAAAAATCAAATAAAGATAACCGTTCTGAAGCCTATGGAAAGAGAAATTCATCTAATGCCATAGGTCAAATGATTGGAGGTGTTATAGGTTTTCTTCTTCTAATGATACTTGGTTTTTTCACGAATAATCCCTTTCTATTGTACGCTAGTATTCCAATCTTTGGGATTGCAAACTTTTATGCAGGTATTAAATTCAATCGAGAAGTGGACGAATCAATTAAGTTTAACGAACCCTCAGCTAACCTTACTAATTCATTCAACAAAGAAAATAAGGAAAAACATTCTAACCTCGCTGGACCTTTAATATTAGGATCAATTTTCTTGATGTCAGTTTTATTTCTTAGTAATATTAACGGTTCAATTGCAAAACCATTTTTAAATATTTATGTGATAGAAACTATAGAAAATAACATTCAATTAGTTACTTGGGCATATTTACCTGCGGGTATTATTGCAACACTTTTAGCTCCAAAATTGGGAAAACTTGTTGATAAATTTCGCCCTGCTATAGGTATAACAGTTACAAGCACACTAGGAGCACTGGTCACATGGTTATTAATAAATTCGGCAAATCTCTGGATTTTTTCATTACTTCTATTGATAGATATGACCATTATGATTGCTTCTGGACTAATTTTTCAAAATTTGTTGAGTAGAATATCGTTAAAGAATCGTGGAAAAATATTAGGGTCTGGTGAATTCTTTCAGTTTTTAGGAAGCTTTATTGGACCTCTTTTGGGAGGTATTGTTTGGGATTTTATTGGTCCAAGATATCCTTTTATTATATCAATATTCGTTGAATTATCACTAATACCACTTTACTTAGTCGTTGTTTATTACTTAATACCGAATTTAGCAGAAACTTATAGTATAGAAAATGAAAAAATGAGTAGTAGGAAAATTAAAAATACTTAAAATTTAACTATTTAAGGTCTTTTACCTTTTAATGTAGTCTCTGCTCGTTCAATTTTCTTTTTACTGAATTCTTTTATTTTTGCCAGTATTTCATCTTTATTATTTGGTTTATTTAATTCTTTTGGCTCTCTGATATATCCTTTATTTATAGCGTTTCGATAGAGCTCTTCCCCAATCTTAGTTCGAATAACAGCCGTAGTTAATTTTTCTTCTGATCCGAGACCTCCAAAAGAGATGTCTGCATATATATTGGAAAAATCAGGGCATGCAAAGCAAGCGGGTCTCCCAATCTCGTGTAAATCAGAAAAAGATACGTGTAATTCCTCATTATTTTTGAAATATAGGATAAGATCTTCCCTAATATTCATACTGTCAACATCCTCAAATGAAAACTTAAATCTCTTTTCAAGCATTTTCCTATCCTCATCCTTAAATGAAAAATTTAAATAACAGAATAAACCTAATGTGTATTTAACGATGTGAGCTGGAAGTATGCTTAATTCTTGCATTTTTCTAATTGAATTAATCTGACAAGGAGTTCCAACAACAGCTATATTTAACAAATCTGGACTCATAACTTTTTTCAATGTAATATTGGTAGCAATAAATGTATTATAATTTTCCAAACCAGTAACTTGACTGGAAGTATCATAATGAGACCCAGCAGCTTCTATTAAATCTTCTTTCGTTGTAGCAAAAAATGGAACTCTGTTAAATGGTCCATTTCTTTTACAAACAATTGCTCCGTCTATTAACCTGTTATCTAATAAATAGTTTAAAATAGCAGTAATAGCACCACCATCAGTAGCTTGTTTTCTAATTTCTTCAGAAGTAGCATGACACGAAGCAACTTTTATCTGATTTCCAATAGGAGCTTCATATTTAAACTTAGTATTTAATTGATCATTTAAGACATGAGTTTGAGGACATACAAAATAACAAATACCACATTTAAGACATTTATCTTTATTTATGTATTTCGGGGGTCCTGACTCTGACATCTCAATAGCTTTTAAATCCCCAGCTGAACAAAAACTAACACATCCCCCACACTCTCCACATAATCCTGGTTCGTGAACTTCTTTTATTAAATCCTCAAAAGTTTTTGAAATTGTATTATCAACCATCTATTTTCACCTACTTTCTATTAATTTTGAAAATTTTTTTATAGTATTTTAATATTCATTTGGCATTTTTTTTAGTTCTGCCAGTGAAAAAACGGGTCCATCGATACAGACAAACTTACTTCCGATATTACATCTTCCACATTTTCCAATCCCGCATTTCATTCTCATTTCTAAAGAATTAAGTATATCCTCGTCTTTCCAACCTATTTTCACTAATTCATCTACGGCCGTTCGTATCATAATTGGAGGACCACAGATAATTGCTACGGCATTGTCTGGAGAGGGGGCAACCTCTTTAACTATTGCTGCTACAAATCCAAATTTTCGCGACCAGCCATATTCTTAGCGAACG
>JABXKD010000095.1 GCA_013375475.1 Promethearchaeota archaeon | reverse complement strand
AAATAATTATCTTTAGTTTAATATATATCTAAGACTCCAATTAAAGTTCATTCGAGCAAACTATATTTGGATTCGCGTTATAATATTACTTAAGAATAATATTGGAGGGTGAAATAATGATTCAAATTAATCAAGAATTCCAGAATGAGAAAAAAATTCTATTGGAACAACTTATTCCTTATTGGCTCCTTTTATTATATCTATGACTTCTCACACGTACGATGAACGAATAGGTATCGCAACACCAGATGGTAGACTTGCAGGAAAGCCATTTGCAGCAAGTTGTAATCCATACAATGTTGAGGAGAATGGACCAACAGGTGTCATACGATCAGTAGCAGCTCTTGATTTTCAGCATGTATGTGGTTGTGCAGTTAACATACGAATGCATCCATCTGGGGTTGGAAAAACAATAGATACTAGAAAAAAATGGATTTCTCTGATAAAAACTTACTTTAGTTTAGGAGGTCAACAGCTTCAACCTACTGTTGTGTCTACAGAAGTACTAAAAGCTGCCCAGCAAAACCCAGAACCGTATAGAAATATCGTTGTTAAAGTAGGAGGATATTCCGCTTATTTTACTGACTTAGGAAAAGAGATTCAAGATGAGGTTATTTCTAGAACGGAACATACTATGGTTTAAATTCCTTTAAAGGTAATTTTACAGTGTTTTATAATAATAATGATTTATTTCATTTCAGCTAGTAAATCCCTAATTCTGTTTTTTGTGTTTTCTACAATTTTTTCTATCCTTTGAGCATCATGGTGTGATTCAAGATAGTGAAGATTGAAATGCAATTGACCTTTCATGGTGAATACAAGCACGGTAATGGCTCCAATTGGGAAGGAGAGTGCTCCATAAAAAGATTCAACCGAAAATTTATTAGAATCGAACTCAATACCCATGCGATCTAAAGAACCTAAATTAGTTATACCAAACGCTTCTTGATTACTAGCTATTTCTAAAAAAATTGGTGATAATTCTTTTAGAAGTTCGATGGGAACCCCTATGTGAACCATTTTATGAATCTTGTAGATATTTTTGTCTCGTAAGGAATGGAGTAGCTTACTTTGATAATGATTTGCATTAACCCAAAAATCTTGGTTTTCTTTATATTTCATCTTCACTACTGCCCCACTAGCGTATAAACCGAAAGCTTCTCCAATTGGATAATTTAATCTATTCCTAAGATTCACGGGGTTATTTATAGTGGAAAATTCTGGTAGAAATAAGCTACTAATTGCACTATGTACCGAAACTTTATTCTGTTTACACAGTTGAATAAATAGATCAGTTTCATCTATAGATAAATTCCATAAAATTAACCTAAGATCATCTTTTATATAATCAGTATCATGAAGATTTTCTTTCTTTTTTTTACCAAATTTAAGAAAATAATATATTCGGAGTAAAGAAAAAAACGCTTTGGTAAGAAAAGCTTTGTTGGGGATTCTCTTTCTGATTTTTGGAGAAAAAATATCATCTTTTTTTAATGGGGTATCTAATGATTCAACATCTATATCAGGATTATTTAGAAAATCAATAAGATCTCTGGTTAAAAGAACCATTGATAAACCATCAGAAATGGTGTGTTGAGCACAGAGAATAATGTCAGTATGTTCTAACGAAGTAATAAGAGTTATGCGGAAAAGAGGTAAGTTAAGATCTTTTATATTAAAATTTGTTTCTAAATTTTTAAGAAAAAATATATTGGTTTGATCATCGCTTATATATTCAGCATGTTCGATTGGAATTTCCTTTACACCTTTTGATGTGAACCAGAATATGTCCTTATCATCAGCTTGGATTCGAACTTTTAAAAAAGGATGTTTTTTTTGAGCTTTCCTTAAAACCTTTTTTAGCTCGTCTGTAGAGATAGCACAATTTACACGGAGTACAATAACTATATTGTAAGGTTGTCCTAAGGAAAAATTCAGGTATTCCAAATCATTCAACTTTCTAATCATTATCAATCCTCATGTTTATAATCTTTTATAGGTAATTGAATAGTGTTTTGGGTTCGTTGCGATTCATATGAAGCTAAAACGATTTCTAAACCAGCTCTCCCATCTTTTATGGTGGGTATCCATTCTTCGGGAAACCCGACATCCTCATTTGAGCGTCCTAGGACTTGATTAATAAAACTACGAACCTCTCGAGCATATGATATATTCCAACGATCCTTAGGGAATGTTGTTTCAACTTCCAAGAGTTTGCTCGTCTTGGTTTTTCTAAAACGTTTTTTAATCGTCATTGGTTTTAAGAAGTACTCATGAGGGACATCGAAAAAATAAGTTCCCGTTGTTCCATGAATTCTCCCAATTTCCTCTCCATAAAGACTACCAATAAAAGCTTCAGATCGCTCGAATACTGCAATGATATCACTCTCTCTAAAAGACAGGAGAACAGTACAATGATCTTCATTAAGGCGATTCTGATTTATCCTCCTTATCTGAGCACTAACACTTTTTACATCTCCAAACCACCACCGAAATAAATCAAAATAATGTGGTCCATGATCTAATAAATCGCCACCTCCACATTTTTCATTAGTCATTCTCCATAATCCTGCTTCTTGAATTATATCTTGACTTGGATTAAGTCCAAGATCGGGCATGGAATGGTACCATGAGATTGCTGTATGAAAAATATTACCAATTTCTTTTTCTAATATTTTTTCTTTGAGGAATTGGAATCCTAAATCAAACCTTTTTTGAGTTGCCGTTTGAAAAATAACCCCGTTTTTCTCTATGGCTCGCTTCATATTGCCTACTTCTTCTAAGGTTATTCCAATAGGTTTTTCACATAAAATGTGTTTTCCATTTTCAGCAGCTCTGATTACTTGTCCTGCATGAGCCCAATGAGGTGAACATATGCTAATAGCATCGATATTAGGATCATTTAGCAGATCTTCTGGATTCTTATATCCCTTAGGAATGTTATAACGTTCTTGAACATGTTTAAGGTGAGATTCCATAGGATCAGAAACCGCTACCAGTTCTGTGAGTGGAGATTTATGGTATATTGGTAAATGACCAATATTAGCAACAGTTCCACATCCTATAACTCCAATTCTTAACTTATTAGTAGACATTTTTATTGAAATTAATGAAATTATAGATAGGAAGTATAAAACAAGAAATCTTTATATTTTTAACTTTTCTGATTCTTGGAAGAATTTACTGCATTTAAGCTAATAATTATAATCCCTGAATATTTTAACGGGGTAAAATTATAAAAGAAAAATGATGTTTTGAATTCTTATTTGTTTACTCAGGAAAAAGCGGTTTTACTTTATTTTCCCTAATCATCTTAACGATCTGTTCTTGTTCTTGTTCGTCAAGTTTTTTGTATCGCGAAGCGGCATCCAACACTAACGGCCATAACCTCACATCACATGGTAATGAGTATGTTGTAACTCCTTCTTGAGACAATGTAAACCAAACGGCTTTATCTATTAATTCTTGGGACGTTAGAGGATTGTACCAAGTTTTATAAGTAGCATCTCCATGCCACCGGCCCTTAGAGATGGCTTTAATAGCGGTAACACCAACATTTTTCTCCCGTGTAATTTCTAAAATCTTCTTAAAATCATTAACGGGACTAGGCTTTACAATTGCAGCTACATAAACCGGTAGTAAAACTGTATCAATATCATCAGATAACTCGAGAGCTCTCTGGAGTACTCTTACATCGTCATGTGCTGTAATACCAATATGTTTAATTAAATCAGTTTCTTTAGCTTCTTTAAAAGCCTCCATAGCTCCATTCTCCCCTAAGATCTGCTCTAACTCCTCCATAGAAGAAACAGCGTGAAACTGATATAGATCAAAATACGAAGTGCCAAGTCTTTCTAAAGATTTATTGAGTTGTCTCCACGCCCCATTTTTTTTTCTCTTCAAGGTTTTTTCTGATAGAAAGAATTTGTTTCTATACTTTTCTATCCAAGGATTGAGGCGCATTTCTGCGTTACCGTAGGTTGGAGCGACATCTATCATGTTTATTCCATGATCCATTGCTAGTTTTATAGCCTTATCCGCTTCTTTTTGGTCAACATATCCTAATGCACATCCTCCCATTGTAATAAACGTAATCTTAGCTCCGGTTTTTCCAAAAATTCGAGTTTCCATTTATCCACCTTACTTATCTATTTTTATAATGACATATTTAGCTTTCTTTGTTATAAATAATTATCTTTAGTTTATCATTTGTCCAAGACTCCAATCAAAGTTCTCCAAAAAAAACTATATTTGGATTCATGTAATAATTATAATTAAGAATAAATTGGAGGGTGAAATAATGATTCAAATTAACCAAGAATTCCAGAACGAGAAAAAAATTATACAAGTAATGGCCAATTTTGCCAATATTAAACCTGAAATTAAGCGTCATAATGAAAATGTCACTTCTTTGTTTGAGAATCAATTAAAAAATGCTATCTGGCAAGCGCGTATTAGAGGAAAAGCGTTCTCTAACAATGAATACTATAGCTTAGTCAAAAATTTCTGGAAAAAGTATTATATTTATGAAGTTTAATTTATTTTCTCTTAATTTTTAATTGGAAATTTTTACGCAAGAATTTGGTGTTAAGATTAAATATTGGTCACCAAGTCGCGCCATAGAACCACCATTTTCTCTTAAAAATGATTTTAAATCTTCTATTCCTCTTTTAAGTTTAGTGATGTCGATATTTTTTAATATATCTGCTGCATTAAGTATTAGAATTCTTTTTCCTAAGAGTTCCTTTTTGATTTCTTCGACTTGCTCAAGCGAGGAGAAGTCGTATTTCTTAATTGTAAAATTTTGTAACGATGAGAACTCTCGGGAAAAACCCATCGTTTCTTCTGGCGAACTTAAAAGATCAGCTTCTATTTTTTTCCAATATCTACCCAATTTTACACCACGACCAAAGATTTTCTAGTTAACTTACTTTTTTGCTTTACGATGAAACTCTATCTACAAGTGTATTTAAAAGGAAGAAATATCTAGGTGTATCAATCTATGATACAACTAAATCATGCCAGAAATCTCTGAAGCTATGAGGTTCTTATCCTATTTATGTTACTTTGATAACTTGTAGGTTGGATAAATAATGTCTATCGAGACACTTTAATCATTATAATATACTGATATTATAATTATAACAAATTCAAGGGCATAAAAAATAAAAAAATAATGATAAAAAGTGTAAAAAATTTTTATAAATAATTAAGATATTATAAAAAAGACTAAAATTCTACTGTTTGTTCTAAATAAGATGGTTTAATTGTATTAAAAGCATTTCTTAAACTATTTTCCGCATCATATATAATAGTGTCAATTATCTCCTTTACAGTTTCCACGCGATCAATTAATCCGATGCTTTGTCCTAAATAAACAGTACCATCTTGTACATTTCCATGATAGGTCATTTCAAGTTCAGCTAGTTCCCTTTCAACTTTGGAAATTGAAGTTTCACCTGCTTGCTTTTCCTCCTTGTTTTCAACTAAACCATGCGTTTCAGCAAGTTTATTCTTCCAGACTCTTGCAGGTCCAAAAATCCCCGTTTTTAGTTCAGTATCAGATGTAGTAGAATTAACTACGATTTGTTTGTAATTGTCATGGAATTCACATTCTTTTGACGAGATAAATCTTGAACCCATCTGTATTGCACCAGCACCCATAGATAAGGCCGAAGCTAAGCCTTCACCTGTAGCATAACCTCCAGATGCAATGACAGGAACCTCCGGTAACTTTTTTCTTATTTCTTGCAATAGGACTAATGAACTTATGTTTTCGTACGACTGATGACCTCCACCTTCAATTCCAGTCGCAACTATTCCATCGACTCCACTTTCTAACAATTTATTTGCTAGATAGATCGAGGGAGCAACATGGAAATGTTTTATTTGTGAACCTGTTTCCTTTAATTTTTCAAAATGTTTGTTATAAATCATTCTGGGGGAACCTGCGCTAGTAATCAAATAGACGCACTGTTCTCGAATTTTCGGATTTTCCATGATGAATCGAGGAAGTTGTCTACAAAGTTTTATAGCATCTGGTTGTAATCTGGCTGTTCTGATGTTAAATCCAAAAGGCTTATCTGTGTGCTCTACCACATATTCCATGCTTTTCTTCATTTCATTTAAAGTTACTGTTCCATGGAGTGTTACATGGCTTAATACACCTAATCCTCCAGCTTCCGACACGGCAACTGTTAATTTTGTTGTATAAAACGGACCCATTGGTGCGCTTAAAATTGGATGTTTAATTCCAAGCATCTTGGTAATATTAGTTTCAATAACCATTTTAAATCACTTTTTTTTTTGTTAGATCTTATATTAAATTTATTCAAATATTTGTTTATATAAATAATTAATTTATCAAAGTTGATATATAGTATATAAATGTTTTCCTACACTTGCAACGGTTAAAATTTCACAGTTTTTACCGAATCCTCATTCACTGAATGAGCATTCATTTATTTTATGTTAATCTTTAGTATTCAACGAAAAATATTATTCAACGAAAAATATAGGAAAGATATAAAAAAAAAAACCACTTTTTCATAAGCGCTTTACCGGTCGTTGGACGGTGTATTTTAAAACCTAAAGCACGAATATACGAAGAACTTAACCAATCAGTTTTTATTAGTAAAGATATTATTGCAAAAATCGAGAATTTTTATTAGATAGCTAAAAAAAGAGCTTTTTATCGGATTTTAAGCAAGATGTATTAATCAATTAATAATTATTCAAAATTCGGTAATTTTCCTTTTATTATTTTAATACTGAACTCTCAATATAATAAGTATTTAAAGAATTAGGAACTTAATTCTCATAAAAATTAAAACAAAATCTGAATTAAAATGATTGAAGATAAGGTTATTGTTTCGAATCAGGGAATGGTTCGCGCTGACTTTAATTTCTGGGTTGGGCGTTACTTAGATAAATTTTTTGACAATTTAGAGAATAAAAGAGTAATTGGCAATAAATGTGGGAAGTGTGGTGATGTTTTTGTCCCTCCGAGGAAAATTTGTGGAAAATGCAACATAGTAATTCCACTCGAGGAGAATTGGATTGATTTATCCGATACAGGTACTCTTTTAAATTATACAATAACTCCTTACAGAGTGAACGATAGAACTCATAGAAAAACTAAGGATTTATTACTTGGAATGGTACAAATTGATGGGAGCAATACATCTATAATCTATAGGCTTTTAGATCTAAAACCAGGTGAAGTTAAAATTGGTATGAAGGTAAAGATAGAATGGGCAGAAAAACCAAAAGGAGACCCTTCAGATATCAAGGGTTTCGTAAAAGTATGAGGTGTTATGGATTAAATGGAAAAAGTTGGAATTGTAGGTTATTATCAAGTAAAATTACATTCAGATGCTAATTATGGCCGTTATGAAATGATTTTTGAAGCTGTGAGAGGTGCTATTGATATGGCGGGGCTCAAGAAAAAAGATATTTCTACAGTAATCTCGTGCACAAACGATTATTACGACGGCCGTACTATTTCAAATTGTTTTACGGTCGAAGTAGGCGGAGGATATATGGCCGACGAGAGTAAAGTAGAAATGGATGGTGCGCACGCTGTTTTATATGGATTGATGAGAATTTTATCTGGAAACCACAAATTAGCAGTTGTTTGGGGAGGAAGTATGCCTTCGTGTTTCCCTTATCATTCAACTCGGTTATATGAGACTGATCCTACTTGGGAACGACCATTAGCCTATGTGAACGATATTACTTCTGCTGGGTTTCAGATGAGATCATACATGGAAAAATATGGAGTTAAAATTGAAGAAATAGCTAAAGTTGCAGTTAAAAATAGAAAGAATGCCGCTAAAAATCCTTTAGCATTAGCAGAAGCTCAAAATTCTAATATTAATGTTGAAGATGTGTTAACCTCCGGTAATTATTCTGATCCTGTAACTGAATTAATGGTTGCACAACCTTGTGATGGTGTTGCTGCCTTACTGTTAGCACCAGAAAGGCTAGCTTTAAAGATACTTGATAATCCCGTTTGGATTACAGGTGTTGGATATTCTCAAGATGCATATTATCTTGGAGATCGTAATTTATATGAAAGCAAATCAATGGAGTTAGCAGGAAAAGCTGCATTTGAAAGTGCTGGTATTAAAGATCCTAAAAGTGAAATTAATGTAGCAGAATTATTTGAGGCTTATGCTCACGAGGAACTAATATTATCAGAGGCATTAGGATTAGCAGAAAAGGGGAAAGGAGCAGGTATCAATTCTGAAATAAATGGAGATATTTCAATAAATCCTTCTGGTGGGGCTACAAGTGGTAATCCCCCTTGTGCAACTGGTCTAATTAGAATAATTGAAGCTGCTAAACAACTGAGGGGAGAGGCAAACGGTTATCAAGTTAATAATGCTAAAAAAGCAGTTGCTTCCGGTCAAATAGGTATGTGTGCGCAAAATAATATTTTATTTGTATTGGAGGGAGGTAATTAAAAATGGGAAGACAAGTAGCAATAGCATCAGCTGGTTTTAGTGAACACGCTTCAAAAAGGTCTGATGTTAATATGGCAGAATTGGTAAGCGAAGCAGTCGAAGATTGCTTAAAGAATGCTCCTGGTGTAGAATTAGGAGATATTGATGCGTTTGTAAACGGTAATATGCCTGCATTTGAGGGGGTAAACATTCCGGAATTATGGATGACAGATTGGATGGGGGCGAGGAATAAACCCTTGTTAAGGGTTACCACTGGTGGTACAACAGGAGGGACGGTAGCAATATCAGGGTATTACACGGTTGCTGCAGGGTTACCGAAAATTGATACTGTTTTAGCAATAGGATTTGAACAACAATCTCAAGGCGATACAAGCGTTGGTCTTGCAAGTGTTGCGTATGGGGAAATTTCTGTTCTAAATACGATGGGTATCCCTTATGACCAATTATCGCGATTGTTATCTGCGGGAGCAGCAATAGGTGTAGCTGCGTATCAAGCTACAAATTATATGCGAAAAACTCATACTACAGAAGAAGATTTAGCAAGAGTGGTTGTACAAAATAGACATAACGCTGCAAAAACGTGGTGGACTCATTTAAAAATGCCTGATCTTACGATTGAAGAGGTACTCGACACACCTTATATCTCCTTCCCGTTAAGATATGGCATGGTTTGTCCCGCCTCAGATGGAGCATGCGCTATGCTTTTTACAACTGAAGAAAAGGCCAAAAAGATATGCGATATTCCCGTTTATGTAAATGGAGTAGCCAGCGTAGCTAATGAAACAGCTATACTTGGATACGACGGAAGTGGTTCGGGACAGATAGATCCATCAGATCAATTAGGTGCCATGAAATCTTCAGAGTTAGCTTACTCTCAAGCCGGTATTTCTTTCCCAAGAAAAGAAATTGATTACGCTGAAGTGTATTCTCCTTTCCCAAATCAAGAACTTATGTGGGTTGAAAAATTAGGACTATTCGAAGAAACTACTGCTCCTAAAATGTACGAAACTGGAGTAACTGCTCTAAAAGGAGAATTACCAATAAATTGTTCTGGTGGAGTTAATTCAACAAATGCGATTGGAGCCTCTGCTATGGAACGACCAGCGGAAGCAGCTCTCCAGATAATGGGTAAAGCGGATAATCAAGTTCCAAAAACTGTACATACATCAATCGGTCACGGCTGGGGTGGTTCGTTAAACCTATGTACTTTGATGGTTATGAGTGATGAGCCCCAACGGAAGTGGAGGTGAAAAAAATGTCAAAATTAACGCAAAGAAAATCTCTTGATTACATTAAAAAAGACTATGTGAGAACACGTACAATGCCGGGTAATTGGTATTTGGCAAGTTATAAATATAAATTCAATATCTCTCATAACAGTCTTTTTTTAAAGAAATTGAAAGATAAAAAATTAGTAGGAAACCAGTGTTCTGGATGCAACAGAGTATTTTTTCCACCTCGATTAGTATGTGGAAAATGCTTAGTAGAACCCGATCAATGGGTTGATCTCCGAGAAACGGGTAAAGTTGCAACATATGCAATAGTATATCTAAAAGATTCAGAAACAGGAGAAGTTCAAGAAAAACCAACCGTATTGGTACATCAAGATGGAGCAGATACTGCAATTATTACTCAATTGAATCCAGAAGTTGACTTTAAAGACACCTATGTTGGAATGCCTGTTAAAGTTCATTGGGCTGAAAATAGAACTGGTGGATTAATGGACATTGAGTACTACGATGTATTAGAAGACGATGCTGAAGATTTAAACAAATCCAAGTAAGAAGTATAGCGGTTGAACTAGAAATTCCAGAAAGTAGAAATAGAATACAATAGAAAAAGTTTTTTTACTATTTTTTATTATTTTTTCACTAATGAAGATGGTATCAAATTTTTAATGGAAGATGCAGGATTCACGGATATTCAAATGGAAGTGATTGATTATTATTGGGTTTATGACTCTCTCTCGATGAGTGGTGGAAAACAAATTATCTGATTTCCTACTACCATATAGATCGTAATCTTGAGAATGAATCATATCTTAAGAAATTTGAACGAGATGGGAAATATTATTTCAGAAAATCTGTTATATATACCAAAGGAGAAAAATAAAGCCTTTTTTGATTTGACTTTTTAATTTTCTTTTTATTTTTCTTGATCAACAGTAGCTATACAAAAGTATAAATTTCTTTCTTTCACAATTTTTAAATTATGGAATCAAAAACAAACGATTTGCTGAATTTAATAAAATCTCGAAGATCCGTGAGAAATTTTGTTTATAAAAAAATTGACAATCAGACTATAAAAGAAATAGTAGATTGTGGACGGTGGGCTCCTTCGGCCCGAAACAGTCAACCTTGGAAATTGTGCATAGTTTCTCATCCTACGGTTAAAAGAATGATAGCAGAAAACTCAAAATATGGCGCGATTATTGAAAGTGCTTATCTAAATTTCGTCGTCTTCTTAGATCTTGAACGAGGTTACGATCGTGTAAAAGACATTTTAGCTATAGGCGCTTTTATTCAAAATATGTTACTAGCAGTTCATGCGAAGGGCTTAGGTGCAGTTTGGATCGGAGAAATTTTAAAAAATAAAGAGAAAGTTAGCGAGATATTTAAACTTTCTCCAGAAAAATATGAACTAATGGGAGTCCTCACTGTTGGCTTAATTAACGAATCTCTTGAAAAAAAGGAAGAAAGGGAAAGAAGAGTCCTTGATGAGTTCACAGATTGGTTTTAGAAGACATACATTTTCTTAATCTCTTCATAGTAAGAAACTTTATTGTAGTTTCTTTGCTTTTTTTAATATCTTTCTTAAGGTATTATATTCAATCATTATGAATAAAAAAGTTAGTCATTATTTCGATTTTTTTCTGATAGTTCAATACTACGTTCTTTTAATATCTCGGAAATTCTATTCACATCTTTGTTTATCCAGCGAGTAGCTAACAACCATAACATCCCTCCAATGATTCCTAATCCCAAAGTCATACCAACAGTCACCTGATAATTATTATTAAATAAAGCTAAAACTGCTCCAGCTATAATAGGACCAGTACCACTTCCAATTGCTTCAAGGAATTGATTGGCAGAGCTAATTGTTCCCTGAGCTTCTGGTAAGTTTATAGCTTGCAATATCGGTGGTTGATTTATATTCCATAATCCCACAATTGCCCGTGCGATTAATGTTATAATTCCTAGAATCCAAAGTATGGGAAAAGTCAATAGTAATCCTACATTGTTTCCTTGAACTGTATTTAAGTGTGGAAGAGGAAGAAAAAACAACCCAATATAAAAACCAAATAAACCTATAATTGAAATAGCAATCATATAAACTCGATTTTTAATATTTTTTTTAGAAATTTTTATTTTATTATTATCTAGATATTTAGATATAACTCTATATGCAAGATTTTCAAAGAATACATTTGCTAAAATGATTCCCTCGAATCCTTTTTTCTTATTGATAGCGTCTTCGATTACATCTATGGGGCGTG
>JABXKD010000094.1 GCA_013375475.1 Promethearchaeota archaeon | reverse complement strand
ATCCTTGATGATGACGAACGCCTTTATAGCTTCTTATGCGTTTCATTCTATCGATGTCTCGTTTTACTGATAAGTCGAGCTTATTTCCTATAATGTGCAAATTCTCTCCAGTAACCAAGTCGTTCTTACGGTTGACCATCCAAGCTGGTATTCCATTTGTTACTGGATCTAAAATGACTTCTTCAATTCTATTTAAATCTTTTTCAGGAATAGCGCCAATCCTCATATCAGGATTGATTTCCGCTATCATAATTATTGCTTGAGCGAATCTTCTTCCAATTCCTCTTATTTGAGTTAGGCCATGTTCTACTTTAGCATTTCCATCCACTTGCGATCTGAGCTTTCTAAAGAAAACCTTTTCTCGGAAGTTGCTTGGTCTTGTAGTTGAACTCATTTTACTGTCAAATTCTTACTTAAAGATATAATTCTAAATATAAAATTTAATATTAATTTTATGGTTTAGAAAGAAAGAAGGTATAGACGAGAAAAAATTCGAGAAAAACTATTATCTAATATTGAGGGAATCTTACGTTCTCATCTTTTTTTTTATCGATATGCTTGGTACATTTATTTCTTTTTGATTTTGCGATCCGTTCGAGGAGTGGTAATCCTGGTTTAACATCAGCTAGCGCTTTGGATTCAATTAAATCGTTTTCAATGAGTTTGTTGTAGAGTTCTCTTCCCGTTTCAGTTCTTATAAGGACTGTATTCCACCCTGAGGGGGATCCTATAGATCCTATTGAAATATCAGCAGATTCGGAAGTTAAATCAAAACATACTTCGCAATCTTCTCTTGCTAGATGTCCAATTTCTTTAATTGGAACGGATAATTCTTCCCCTGATTCAGTATACACAAAAAACTTTCCTTTATTAATATCAGTTTTCTTAATATCTTTTACATCTACTTTTAGCATTTCGCAAATTTTTAAGAGAGATTCGTAAGAGAAGGATTCCATGCAGAATATACCAATACGATACCTGATCTGGGTTAAGGAAGGTATGTCGATGTTATAAATGGCTGATTTAAGTAATGCTTGCATCATGCAAGGGACTCCAACAACAGCTAAATTTGACTGGTTTTTATTAAGTTCGCTTAATATTTTTAGATTTGGGTTGTTTACATATTTGGTTCCTGTAGTTAATAAGATATCTTCTTTACTTCTAAGTATTATCGGTTCCGGTCTCCATGGGGTGTTGCTCATCTTTGCTCCTAATGCTAAATCAATTGTTTTAGAATCAAATAAATAATGCAAGCAAGTGCTTGTAATTCCACCATCTTGGCAAACCTCAGCAATATCTTTCAATTTGGTTCGAGCAGAAAATGCTTCTAGATAATGACCAACCTGAGAATAATTCTTAAGTTCTGAAGATTCTTCTTGGGTCATGTTTAAGACGCTAACAGGTAAATAGCTGCGAGGGCAAACAAAATAACAAAGACCACACTTAATACACTTTTCCTCGTCAATTTTTCCAAATCCGTTATAAATATTTAAGCAGTTCACTGGACAAATACCAGCACATAATCCACATCCAGAGCAATTATGGGTGTCAAATATAGTTTTAACGGGCTCATAAACTGATTTTACTCGAGATGGATCAACATCATATTTTTCGATGTTGAAATCCTTAAAAAGTTTTGATTCAGGAGTGTTTTCATCTCCTTCAACTATATCATAAATTGTATTCAATTCAATAAGTTTTTCACTCCTTAATAATTCTAACAAGCTTAAAGCCTTTCTTATATCAATAGAGTTCAAATCTGAGAACTTCTTAATTGTTTTAAGATTGTTAGAATTAGAAGTTGATAAATAATTGAATAGTTTATACTTCAAAAGTTCTTCATCGAACATTTTGAACAACATTTGCATGTATTGTTCCTCGTTATAGACACCAGAATCTAAAATTTCTTGCTTAGCATCTATTAAAACTCGGATTCGGTACGAATCTACAGCAACAGCTATATCCTTTAAGCCTTCCTTTGAAATTTTAAGCTCGAAACTCATTTTTTTTTTAACATACGGTTGTTTTAAGGTTGTTTTAATATAATACATTATACTCCGAAAACCCATGCAGTGAGTTAGTTACCTTCTAACTAGAGTTTTTTAGAAGGATCATCCTAATTCGGATTTATTTTTATTTTGGTAGAGGAGGGAGAAGTCCTACTTTTTGTGTGATATCTTCTACAGATTTAATGAATTTTTCAACTTCAGCTGCTGAACAGAAGTATTGTTGAATTCGTTCTTCTGCTAGACCCAAGTGTTTGAATAGTCTCTTTAAAAACTTAACATGCTCGAAAGTGTTCATATTTCCGTTTCCAAATTCGCATTCTCCTTCTTTTCAAGAGATAATAGCTACTCCATCAGCACCATTAAGAAAACTCTCCATTATTAAATGGATTCCTATTCTTCCAGTACATTTTACTCTAATTAAATGGAAATTAGTAGAGTAAGATTTTCTCGTAGTACCCGTTAGATCTGCCGCAGAATAGCCTCATTTTTCACATCCAAAAGCTATAATTTTTCGCTCTTTTACATTTTCTGTCATGTTTTATCTTCTCATATCATTCTAATTTTCGATTTTAATAGTTTTTTTTGCTATCTCGTCTATTTCAGTATTACCGATTCCTTTGATTTCAGCCTCGAATTGACGATCTCGATAATATTTCAAATCAATTGCTCGAGCTGGGCATGAAGAAATACATACTCCGCATCCCTTGCATTTCAAATCGTCCACTTTAGCAATTTCATCCTTATCTACGCTTATTGCTCCGTATTCGCATAACTTTTCGCATCTATGGCAACCTATACATAAAGTTTCATCGACTTCTGCAATAATTAATTCTTGTGTAATAGTTTTATGAGAGAGCAAAGCAGCAGCTTTACTTGCAGCAGCTAAAGCTGTAGAAACGGAATAGGGTATGTTCTTCGGCCCTGCAGCGCTTCCGCAGATGTAAATACCCATGTTTTTAGTTTCTTGGGGCTTCAAACAACCATGAATTTCAGACAAAAAGCCGTTAGGTCCTTTACTTAAACCTAATACTTCAATTGCTTCCTCAGTCCCTTTAGAAGGGTTCATTCCAGTAGATAAAACTACCATATCTGCCTTTATCTTGGTTAGTTCACCAGTTAGAGATGAATAGGTTCGAACCATTAAATTATGATCCTCATCTTCTTTGATTTCGCCTACTTTTCCCCGAATCATTCGCACACCAGCTTCCCTTATTGTTCTGTAATATTCCTCGTTGCCTTTATCAGTAGTTCTGATGTCAATGTAAAATATAATTACATCCATTTCCGGATATTCCTGCTTCAATAGTTGAGCATTTTTAAGAGCAACATTACAACACACCATGGAGCAATAGGGATTGGCTTTTAAAGACCTAGAACCAACACATTGGATCATTACGACTGTCTTTGGTGTTTTTCCGTCAGTTATTCTGTATATATGCCCTCCAGTTGGTCCTATTGGGCTTAACAAGCTTTCTAATTCAATTTGAGTAATAACGTTTGGATAAATCCCATAATTATAATCATTAGTTTCAATAATTGGGTATTGATCATAACCCGTAGCAACAATCACTGCACCCACCTTAACTTGAACGATTTCAGGTTCTTGTTCAAAATCGATAGCTTCTGCGGGACAAACTCGTTCTCAATTTTTGCAATCAATACAAACACTTTTATCCATTACAGCATATTTTGGAACTGCTTGGGGAAATGGGATGTATATAGCATTTCTCTCACCAATTCCACTGTAGAATTCATTAGGAACACTTATAGGACACTTAGTAGAACACAATCCGCATCCAGTACAATTACTTTCGTTAACATACCTTGGATTTTTGCGGATTTTAACGTTATAATCACCAGTAATACCACTGAACTCAATGACATCGCTATAAGTAAAAAGTTCTATATTAGGATGTTTTGAAGCGTTTACCATTATGGGGGCAAGAACTCATATGCCACAATCGTCGGTAGGATAGATTCGATCTAATTGGGCCATTTTTCCTCCAATAGTAGCTTGTTTTTCAACTAAATACACTTGTATCCCGTGGTCTGCTAAATCTAATGCCGCGTTCATCCCGGCAATTCCCGCACCAATAACTAACGCTGCTCTTTCTACGGAAATTTCTTTGTATGGGACATTTTCTAATTCTCTTGCTCTGTTTATTCCGGCTCGAACTAAACGTTTTGCTTTTTCTGTAGCATTATCTTTATCTCCTTGATGCACAAAAGAGCAGTGTTCCCTTAAGTTTACCATTTCAAAATAATACGGGCTTAAACCTGCTTCTTGTAGCACAGCTCGATAAGTGGGTTCATGTATCTTAGGCGTACAAGCTGCAACAACTATTCTGTTTAGGCCTAATTCTAAGATATCATTTTTAATAATTTGTTGTCCAGGATCGCTACAAGTAAAATTATTTGTTCTTGCTATAACGACATTAGGTAATGGTTCAACAAAATCTCTAACGGCATCGCAATCAAGGTGGGCTCCAATATTAACACCTCATCTACACACGTAAACTCCTATTTTTATTTTATCAATGGTCTGCTTTTCAGACAATTAATTCACCTTTAGTTAAAACATCACCATAACAATTATTTGCTTTTAGTTAGGTTTAGAATTTTAAATAAACCCTTTTGTGTTTGGAAATTATTGAATTAATTTATTTTTTCTGGTTAATTTAAATCTTAATTAATTTTGTTACCGATTTAGTCCAATTTATTATTGGAAAATTTTCTATAAAATTTCTTGAATTATCTCACATTAACTTTTTTATGGATATTTCATTATATCCTAGTATGGTGGAGCAAGAAGAAAATAAAAAGGAAGAGTTCGCCAGAGAATTTATGACCGAAGAAGGGTTGAAAGGGAAAGCAAAGCGAATAAAAATAATGACTATTATCGATAAAGTAGGATACAATAAAGATAAAGTTAAAGTTGCCTATTTACGGTCAACGATATCTGAAAGAATTCATCAAGAATAATTCATTCGCTTTTTAACAAATACTTATTATTTTCATAAATTAATTTAATGATTGTTTATATTAGAAATTAGAAATTTTATATTTTAGAGAGAGTAAATCTTGCGAGACATCGAAGAATTTAGAACTAACCTAGAAAAAATCATCGAAACGGAAAAAAAAAGGTTTAAGGATCCAAAGAACGCAGAAACAGTATTAGAATTTGATAAATTATGGAGAAGTGTCTTACAAGAAATCCAAGACTTAAGACAGAAAAGGAATGAAGTTTCTAGCCAAATTAATAAATACAAGAAATCAGGCGAAGATGGAAAAGCTAACAATGCAGTTATACAATCAAAACAGATTAAGGAAAAAATCGACGATTTAGAAAAGAAAAGAAATGATTATATTGAAAAAAGGGACAAATATAGATACTCTATAGGAAATGATTTACACGAATCAGTTCCAGTCGGTGAGACAGAGGAGAGTAATGTAATTGTAAGAAAATTTGGGAAAATCCCTGAATTTGATTTTCAGCCATTGTCTCATGTTAATTTAATTCAAGATATTGATGGGGCTGATATGAAAAAAGCTTCGGAAGTAGTGGGGTCAAGGTTTTACTATTTAAAAGGAGATATCGTTTTACTTAATTTCGCACTACTTAGATTTGCATTGGACAAGCTAATTAGCAAAAATTTTAATCCTTTGTGGACCCCGTTCTTTATGAAACGAGAAGTTATGAAAGCAGCAGCTGAATTATCAGATTTCGAAGAATCACTATATAAAATAGAAGACGAAGATATTTTCATGATTGCAACATCTGAACAAACATTAGCAGCATACCATTACGACGAAATAATAGATCCTGATATACTTCCATTAAAGTACGCAGGAGTATCATCATGTTTTAGACGAGAAGCAGGTTCGCATGGGAAAGATACATTAGGAATATTTAGAGTACATCAATTTGAAAAGGTAGAACAATTTGTTTTCTGTACACCTGAAGATTCTTGGCCCATTTTTGAGGAGTTAATATCAAATACAGAAGAACTTTTTAATGAATTAAAACTCCCCTACCGAATAGTAAATGTCGCTTCTGGAGAATTGAATGACAATGCCGCAATGAAATACGATCTTGAAGCGTGGTTTCCCGCTTCGAATACTTATCGAGAACTAGTTTCGTGCAGTAATTGTTTGGATTATCAAGCGCGAAAGTTAAAAGTACGTATAGGAAAAGTGGGCTCAACTCAAAAAAAAGAAACGGCTCACACTCTTAATTGTACAGCAATTGCTACAGAACGAACGATTTGTTGCATTTTGGAAAATTACCAAAATAAAGATGGTTCAGTTTCAGTACCAGAAGTGCTTCAAAAATATATGAATGGAAAAAAATTAATAAACTCATAAAATAAAATTAATCTGAAAATGACTGAAATTTTATTAGAAGAATTCGAAGATTTTTATAAAGACAAGCTCGATTCTCAATTTTATAAAGTTAAAAAAGCTGTGAAAAAACAAATCTCCGAAATTCGCGAAAATTTACTCGAAATCAAAGTATGCACTGATCATTTTATAGAAGCGGGAGAGGGTAAAATAGAAGAAAAGGCTCTTAAATCATTGCATTTCTTTTCTGACAGAATCAAGAAGGAAATTGATGATATTGAAGTTCCCGAGGATGAAATTACATACGATGTTATGCATGATTTGTTAAACTCTATAAAAAAGCTCTTTACAAATATCAACGATATCGCAAAAAAATCAGTTCCTAAATTCCAGAAAGAACTACAAGGAGAAATCAAAGAGTTAAGTTACATAACACGTAAATTAGGTAATAATCAAAAGGAGATGGATGAATTTTTACGGAAAAAATATACCGAATTAAAGGATGCCGAATATCTACTCAAAAGACTTCCTAAAATATTTAATCTAAAGGAAAATATTGAACACGCAAAAGCTGATTTAGAAAATTTTGAAAAGGAGTTAGAAGAAAGGAAAAAAGAACAAGAAGATTTAACTCAAGCTCTAACAAGCATCGAAAAAAATGAATTGTTTAAAGAACTTGATAAAAGGGAAAATGATCTAGCCCAGTTAAGAATGAAAATCAATAATCAATTTGGATTTAAAAAAGCTTTAAAGAAGTTAAAATTTGAATTAGAAAAAGACTTAATGCACATTCCTAATATCAATATCTATTTCTTGAAGGATTTTTTAAAAAACCCAATAAACGCTTTAGTAAAGGAAAGCAGAGATTTACCAAAATTCTTGGCCTTGCTCATCCAACTAAGGCATGTTTTAGAGGAGAATAAGTTAAACCTTAAAACTGATGTGAGAGACAAAACTGTTAATCAGATCAACGCAATATTTGATGAAAAATCAATTCAAGAAGATATTGATGAAATTAAAGAATACCATCGCATAATTGACGAAATTAAAAAAAATATTGAACAAGAAGGATTGGCTGTCCAGAGAGAAGACATAAAAAATAAAATTGCCACAAATACAGTAAAATTAGAACATTTGGATCACGATCTTGATAGAAAAAACAAGGATTATCTAAGATATCTATCATCTCTAAAAACCGAAAGAGAAGAGATACAAAATTCAATTACAAAAGTTATAAATCAAGAGATAAAAATAAATATAACTTTTAGTTTCTAAGATACTTCATTTAGTTTTGCTAATTTTAAATTGACGGTTGTTTTTCAAATTTCTTTTTTGTAGAACTAATTTTAAATTATTCTTTAAAAATTTAAATGTCTCAGTGTTACTTTGATTGAATAATTTAAGATATTCGTATCCCAATAATAAGTCTTGCTTAACATCGATATCAAAACCGGCTCTGAAAGAATCGTACACAGAGTATTTTAAGTTCCTCTCTTGAGCATCAGTTATTAAAGCTACAAAAGAAGGAACGTATGGATCAGAAAAATGGGTAGGTATAATATTAGGGGGTCTTCTTCCAAATATTGAAATACCCGCTGAATGAATAGCAGGGCAAACAACTAATTGATTTATTTTCATTAAATTACTTATATCCTTAAAATTTTTTTCAGAGATTAAGATGACGTCTAAGAATGTAAAAATGGTATGAAGAGCGTTAAATTCTTTAATAGCAATATTATTGAGATCGGATATTACTTCGTCAAATGACTTTCGAGGTTTTGTGAGTTTTTCTTTTAGCCCTGTTAATCCATATCCTTCTGCTAATTCTAAAATCTCGTTATCTTGGCAATATACTATCTTCTGATCAAAACATTCGACATTTACAACTTTATTTGCTAAGTCTTTAAACATTGAAATAGTTAAATCTTTGAGTAACTCCTTTGGAAAACAATTCCTAAGACGAGATTTTGTTCTTGATAAAGGTGCTATAGGAATTAAAAGAATACTCATAATGAAATTTAGGCAAAAATAGAATATAAAATATATTAAAAATAAGGTGTTTTTTCCTTACTTTAGATTATTCAAAATTTGAATGGACAAACTTTCAAAAGCAATATCTACATTTTTATTGAGCTTCGCAGATGTTTCGAAGTATTCAACTCCCAAATTTTTTACTTCATCATCGATTAATGATTTATCTACTTTCCGTTCTAAGTCCATTTTGTTTCCCACTAAGATATATGGAACATCCCCGCTCAATTCTTTCAACTTATAAAGCCAAAAGTCAATATCCTGGAACGATGATAAATCATTTAAGTTGAAAACTATCATAGCTCCTACAGCTTGAACGAAATAATATTCATTGCTATACAATTTATCATGCTGACCTCCAAGATCCCAGAAGTATAATTTAAATCCTTTTTCTTTAATATCATTTCTCAATTCAGGATTTTCTAGTTGGAGTTTGTCGACAATTTTATTTAATTCAATCTCTTTAATCAGGAAATTCGCGCCTACCGTGTGAGTCACATCCTCGTCAAATTTACCATCCACATATCGTGATAGTAGACTCGTTTTTCCTACTTCGGAATTTCCACAGAGTATTACTTTCCCCCGGTATGAAATAGTTGTTTAACCTCCTCCTTTATTCATGCTAATTATATAATTTGACATAACTTTTATTTTATCACATTCGGGTTTTTTTTGATTTTCTTTAATTTAAGTCTGATATGGGGTTTTTAAAGGAGTCAACTTTATTTCTTTTGTTTCTGAACTTATAAAATGTCTAAACAAATGTTCATAACCAATAAGCTGACTCTTTTTACCATTTTCTAACCATAATCCTGATGTATATTCCGGAGCTTCTTTTACTTGATCAAGAGTAGTTAACAAAAAGCCATAATCAGCGATTAATAAACCGAAAGGAATTACGTTGTCACCCTCAATAGAATGGATTTTGACAGAAATCTTGAGAAGTTTTTTTATCTCTTCTTTTAGTTCCTCAGAATACTTCAAAGCAATTACAACTTCCATGTCTGAAGAAAATTTTTTACTCCAAAGTTCTTTTAAAATCCATTCATACCCTCCTAATTCTTTTATCAATAAATCAGGAGTGATAATGAAATAAATCCTATTCTCAGACGAACTAATCAAGTCTTTTACTTTTTTTCTAATTTTATCTCTAGAATTAATCGCCCATACTCGGGGTTCTGACTCTTCTTGATCAATCTCCAATTCAGATATAGCTTTTTCTATCATTATAGTGTCATCTATTCTCTTTTTGTAATTTTCTCGAATCGCTTTAAAGATTTTGGCTAATGGAATGATTTGATAATTTGCTCCCCTTTTTACGGGTTCTTTTTGAATAAATCCTTTCTCTATTAATCGATTAAGACTATCGTACACCCTCGCGCGATCAACATCAGAAAACTTAGCGATATCTGCTGGACTCAAGATTTTATATTTCGCAAGAGCTAATAAAACTTTTGAATCATTTTTCGTAAATCCTAATGATTTTAGACCATACTCTATGTCAGATTCTTCAAGTTTTATATTATCGCGACTAAATGTCAAGATAGGAATCTTAATCCTTTTTAATTCGTATTAAATAACTAATTTTAGCACCAATATTTTAATTTATACATTTTTAAAAAAAATTATTAAAAATAAGATCGTTCACTAAAATTCCCACAAATGCTAAATGATCTAAATTTTATATGAAACAGCTCCAATGGTTAAATAGATTATTACTTAAATTTCAAATGCTATTTTATTTAAAAGTTGGAATTTTGAATTTTTGCATAATATTAAATCTTTAATAATGGTTTAATTAATTAGGTAGAAAATTAAAGAAGTATTTGAAAATCCTTTTCCAGTGAAACCTAACAATCAAAAAAAATTTATTTCCTATTTAATAAATAATAAATTTTTTATTTAATTGTGCTATTTTGTCGGTCAAATAATCTTTAGTAAATTTTAGATCCAAGATAAATAATTAATATCACTTCCATAAACTTGTATTCCGAACCATAATATTTATATAATAGAAATTCGTAGTTATTATTAATTATAAATCTATATTAAAACAATTTAAAGTAAAAAATAAATAGTGGAGGAATGAAATATGGCTAAAAAGAAAGCTCCGGCAAAGAAATCAGAAAGTTACATTGCGAAAGCACCAATTCGAAGGCTAATGAAAAAGGAAGGTGCCGATTTAGTAGCTGCTGATGCATTAGATAAGTTAATCGGGTTTTTAGAGGGTGCAGCAGCTGACGCAACTAAAGAAGCGATTAAAATTACGAAAGCAGATAAGAGAAAGAGAGTTACTGCTGCAGACATTCGTAAAGCTACTCGATAGGATATTTTGAGTTAAATTTTCAATTTTTTTTTTTCTTATTTTATTTTGAAGAGGGTAATTAGTTTTAGCTAACGCTCATTACTTGAAATTTTCAAAAAATTCTTTATTTAGAAATTTATTTACATTTTTAGTTAGTTTTTTCTTCACGGAATCCAAACCTTCTGGGAGGACTCTCGTTTTACCAACAATGTCAATAAATCCAAGTTCAGTGCCATATCGAGTGACGACATGAATATGTAAATGACTTATACTTCCTCCTGCATAGCCTCCTTGATTTATTCCGATGTTGTAGCCTTTTGGGTTATAAAATTTATCAAGTAATAATTGCAAACCCTGTACAGTTCTATTCAAATGTAAAAGTTCCGTTTTCGTTAAATCGGTAAATTTTGTAATGTGTCTATTTGGAACACACATAAAATGACCAAAATTTTTTTAACTATTCTAAAGTTAAGTTAATATAAGTAAATTTAATCTTTTTAAATGTGCGGAACAAATAAATTAATAATTTTTCAATCTTACATAATTAAATTGATAAATCCATCAAAAAACTCGAGTTCTATTTACTTCGGAGGCGAAAGAACGATCTCTATTGAGCTTACATTATTTTCACGACCATCCTCGCCCTTAAGTTGCTCCGTAGCAATGCGAATCTCTTTATATTCAACTCCTTTCAAAAAGCGGTTTTTTAAGATCTCGCAAATATCGACGGCGTGAGAAATCGATCTACCACGAGCCTTTACCGTGCAATCTTCTCCTTTATTCAAAACCATCATTACAGCCATTACATAATTCATCGTAGGACGACGACCAACAAATACCGCGTTCTCTTGACCTGGCTCTTTTTTCCCTTTTTCTTTTTCTGTCATTTTTTATTCTCTGTAAAATATATTTTTTCTATTCTCTATGTTGATAAGTTATCCCTATGTATTATGATTTAAATATATTAAGAATCCTTTAGAGTTAGCATAAAAAGTTGTATTTTAATTAAAAGGTTTTATTATTATAACTTAACTATAAATCACATTTTTTTTCTTATTTTAGTTATAAGCCTGTAATTTGTTTTAAAGAGCGCCCTTTACTTGAAGTTTTCAAAAAATTCTTTGTTTAGAAATTTACTAATGTTCTGAGTTAATTTTTTCTTCACGGAATCCAAACCTTCCGGGAGAACTCTCGTTTTACCTACTATATCAATAAATCCTAATTCGGTCCCATATCTTGGGACCAAATGAATGTGCAAATGATCAATACTTCCTCCTGCAGAGCCTCCTTGATTTATTCCGATGTTGTAGCCTTTAGGATTATACAAATCATCGAGTAATAGTTGCAAACCTTGAATAGTCCGGTCCAAATGTATTACTTCAGATTTCGTTAATTCGGTATATTTTGTAATATGTCTATTTGGAACGCACATTAGATGTCCAGGGTTAAAAGGGTAAAGATTTAACACTACAAAACAAATGCTATCCTCATATATTTTTAAGGAGACGACTTTCTCGTCGTTTCCTTTAATGGAA
>JABXKD010000093.1 GCA_013375475.1 Promethearchaeota archaeon | reverse complement strand
TATTCCATCTACTTCAGCAATTGCGTCTCCGTTGATTTTTATAGCGTTATAATTACAGAGTTTTTCGCATCTACGACATCCCATACAGAGATCATCGTCAATTTCAGCTATCATTAATTGTTGAATAATTGTGTCTTTTGAAAGCAATGTAGCAGCCTTACTTGCGGCAGCCAAAGCTGTTGAGACTGAAGATGGTATGTTTTTGGGACCAGCAGCACATCCACATATAAAAATACCCATATTACTTGTCTCCTGAGGTTTTAAACATCCGTGTATCTCCGTTAAAAACCCATAACCGTCTTTACTCAAGCCTAAAATTTCAGTCAATTTTGCTGAACTTTTAGAAGGAACCATACCAGTTGAAAGAACAACTAAATCAGCATTCAGTTTAACCATTTGATTAGAGAGAGTATCAGAGGCTGTAAGTTTTAATGTATTTGTTTCTTGATCTTTTTGAATATCTCCTACTTTTCCCCTAATTGTTAAAATACCCGCTTCTCTCACTTTTCTGTAGTATTCTTCATTACCTTTATCCCATGTGCGCATATCTATGTAAAATATGACAATTTCTATGTCAGGATATTCCTGTTTTAACAGTTGAGCGTTTTTAAGAGCAACACTACAGCATACTACAGAACAATAAGGATTTCCTTTTAATGATCTTGAACCTACACATTGAATCATAGCTACTATTTTTGGCTTTTTACCATCAGAAATTCTAAAAAGATGACCTCCTGTGGGTCCAATAGGGCTTAACATGCGCTCTAGCTCTATTTGAGTTATTACATCAGGATAAATACCATATTTATAATCATTATTTTTCATAATCGGGTACTCTTCCCACCCGGTTGCTGCTATTACTGCCCCAACATTTAAATCAATATATTCAGGTTGTTGGTCAAATTCAATTGCTTCGGCAGGACAATTTCTTTGGCAACTATTGCATTCAATACAGACAGTCTTGTCTATTATAGCGAGTTTAGGTACAGATTGTGGAAAAGGTATATAAATTGCACCTCTTTCGCCAATTCCCCTGTTAAATTCGTTAGGAACTTTGATAGGACAATTTTCCGTACATAGTCCGCAACCAGTACATTTTTTTTCGTTCACATAGCGGGGATTCTTTTTCACTTTTATATTGAAATTTCCTGGAATACCGCTAAATTCAACGATTTCGCTATAGGTAAGTAAGGTTATATTAGGATGTTTCGATGTGCTTACCATAATTGGTGCCAGAACTCATATACCACAATCGTCTGTAGGGTAGATTCTGTCTAATTGTGCCATCTTTCCTCCGATCGTAGCTTCTTTTTCGACAAGATAAACTGGTGTACCTTGATTTGCTAAGTCTAAAGCAGCATTCATTCCTGCTATCCCCGCACCGACAATTAAAGTAGCTTTCGTCACCGGAATCTCCTCGTATGGCACTATTTCTAACTGGCGAGCTCGATTTATTCCTCCTATTACCATTCTTATCGCTTTTTCAGTGGCATTTTTTAAGTCGTTTTGGTGCACAAACGAACATTGCTCGCGAATGTTTACCATTTGAAAGTAATAAGGGCTCAATCCAGCTTCGATCAACACAGCTCGGTACGTAGATTCGTGGATTTTTGGAGTACACGCCGCAACAACGATTCGATTTAAATCTAATTCTAAAATATCATCTTTTATAATATTCTGTCCTGGATCACTACAAGTGAAATTATTTACTCTCGCAATTTCTACATCTGGAAGCATCTCAACTATGTCTCTTACGATATCGCAATCAACGCTATTAGCAATATTAACTCCTCATCTGCAGATATAAACACCGATTCTAACATTGATCTGTAAATCAGACATTTAATTCACCCTTTTACAACATCACCATAGTGTTTTCGGAAATATTTCCATCGTATTTTAACAATTAACTTTCGATATCCTCAATTTATATATAGTGAAAAAGTTTATAAGTCTTACTTTTTCAGTATTTTCAATCCACCATTCCGGACAACGGATGATCATTCCCATCTATCCAAAGTATTTTTAGGGGCAAAACCATCGAGAGTGATCACCATGATTACGAAAAGCAGCGATTTATGCATCGAAAGGGAAAGACCAACTGATCAATTCCGATAATCAAAAACTCGAGTTGTGAGAAAAAGACCGGGAAGAGTTAAGTATGTTTACGCAAAAACATCTGATTCAACGGAAACTACTACAAAAGCAGAAAAACGAATCCCTAGTCATATACGCTATAGGTTAAACAATCGACATTACCTAAAGATGAAGTTGCTAGATACAATAAACTGAAAGAATTGGAAAGAAAGGGAACGCGCGTTAATGATGAATATCCTGATGAAATTGAAACTTAATACCAAAAATTAGTCTTTTCCCTTTCTTTAATGCAGATGTAAACGATGAGCAGACCTTCTGTAAAAAATGCGGCTCAAGTTTAAAGATAAATTATTTCTAAGCTATTTTTCTTAGTATCTCTTTATTAATAGTTATGGTATAAGAATCATAGAAATTCGAATAATGTTTTTGGTAAAAAGCCTCTTTCTTTGCTAAGATTGATTTAGTGTCTTCTTTTTCTGGCTTACCGGCAGCCCAAAAAATTTTACCTGAACTATTTAGGTAAATTTTTTCATGATCTTTTATTACTTCACCCGCTTTTATTACGTAGTCTATATTACCGAGAGCAGATTTGAATTTTTCATAATCTTTTGAAATATTAGTATCGTTCAGATTCAAATTTAGAATATTAAGATCACCATCAGCTCCTATACCTAAGTTTCCTTTAATATTACCAATACCAAGTGATTTAGCAGGGCTCGATCGAGTTAGAATAACAAAATCGTTGAATGTTAATATCTTATCATTACTGTTGAGAGAATTGTCTTTTAGAAAGGTAGCGTCCATATCATTCGTAAATTGTTCGCGGGCATTGTTACTAATTAGCCAACTTGCGATTTCGGGAAGATTTTTTATATCTGCGTAGTTAGGATAATTAACTGAAAATTGTAGCTGCCAAGGGGATATGTTTAATGCTAAATCAATCGCGTTTGCCCACATTACGCAATCTTCTTTATTTTTTTTATTGAATCTTCGAAGGGTCGCAAACGAGTCTCCTTCAGACTCTACAGAGGATCTAATTAGTTTGTACGGATATGTTGAAGTAATTAGTTTGTTAATAAGATGCCGATCGGAAGTAATCAGTGGATTTATTGCGTTAAACCCTATGAATCCCAAATCCATGTCAAAATCTTGATTCTCGTTATAAAATTTGATCAACTCAGAATTATCCCCATCCATATTATAACTTGAGCCATGTGCAAGATGGAATATTTGAGATCGCTTTATCTCAAAATCGTTTTTTGGATTGGGTTTTAACCCGAGCGATTTTACCTTATTCAAAGTTAAGAGTAAGTTTTCTTTAGAAATATGGGATTCATACCCTTCAATATGAGCATGAATAGAGTGAGGTAATCCTAAATATTCTACAAATCTTGTAAGTTTTTCATACGCGTCCATAGGGGTGAAGTTGAATAATCTTCCTTTTTCTGTGATATTTTTTCTCATTACTTTCCAATTCCAGTATTCTGCTTCGAAAGGATTGTAGGCTTTCAATCCGAAACCTTTAACTTTCTCTAAAAGATCTGATAAAAAGACAGCGCCTTCTTCCACCATCTCTTTCTGATATTCAAGCTCTAGAGCCCATAAATTGCTAGGATTTAACAGGAAAGCTTTGTCTAAGACGGGCAATCGTTTTAAATCAAAAACAGTTTGTTTCGTGAGCGATGGAAAAACATTAGCTTCAAGAATAAAAGTGTAACCATTTGAGATATAATTTTTAGCAACATTGTTTAAAGCTAAGCCATACCAAAGATTCTGAAAATCTTGGTTATCAGAGCCTAGTAATCGAACCCAATTAAGTTGTTGAGATGCAATATGTGCGTGAGGTTCTACCGCTGCTGGCACAACTGTTTTTCCTTTTGCATCTATTTCTTGAACATCCTTACTGTTTGCGAATTTATCTACGACTTTACCATCTTCAATTAGAATATCCTTCGTTTCGCACTCAATCTTATTAAAGGGGTCAAAAACGAAACCATTTTTCACAAGAAGTCTAACCATTTTATTTATTCACCACGAGTTTTTGTATGATATCTTCAAATTTCGTTATCGGATCGCGTGTGGCTTCCACATTCACAACGATATTTTTATAGAGAAGTTCATCGTTTTGAACTACAGACAACTGGTTTGACCATATAGAAACGGGCATAGCAATCGTACCTTCAGGAACGTTTTCATCTTTCTCAACTCTAACTATTACATATTTACCTTTATTCGACATTTTTAAATGTAGACTTGAAACTAAATTTAATTTTTCGAAATCTTTAGGATTAATAAAACCTACGGCTACTTTCTCTTCTAAGGATTGCTTCGTTCCGAAAGCATGCTCTTTTGCTTGATCGTTATCAATTCTTCTAACAGAATTTAAAATAAATTCCATGTTATTTCGACCCTCCTTGATTTAATGATTTAATTAATTCAGTAAGTAATTTTTCATCTGACGGAAGATTATTAGGTGGATTTACTATCTTTTGTAACTCAATAGGCACTTGATCAAGACGATAAACCAACCCACCATTTTCAATTCCCGTTATAGATGTGGGAAACACTACATCTGCAATGTGCGAAGTAGTTGTGCTGTGATTATCGATAAGGATAAGAGGTTTATTCGCCAATTTAGAGCTTAGAGATTGAGGTAAATGAGCAATAGGATCTGTTCCAACGACGATCGTACTATCGAAGTCATCTTTTTCGATTTTTGAAATTAATGTATCTTCTGTTTTTACCATTTGATTGTTTTTAAACTCTAACTTACCAAAATCCCCATAAACCGAAAGCGCTACATGGTCGAATCCTGCCATGTTAAAATGCCCTCCCATTAGAAGCAACGAAATTCGACCTTTTACCTGTCTTTCATTTATCATTTGTAATAATTCTAGTAACTCTTCTACTAGATCATAATCGGGATGGGGTTGAATAACTCCTTGACCAAGAATTATTACTCCGTTTTCAGCACCAGTAAGATGGAGTAATAAACGCTTAAGATCGCTTTGATCTATCCCCGCAACACCTTCAGGTGGAACGCTGTCCGCAGAACAACATTCTTCTTTTAATGTGCGAATAAGGTCAATATCTTTGTTTGTCTCTATGATTAAAGGAAGATCTCTAACACCCATTACCCTAAATGATGCGGTTTTTATAGGGTCAATAATTACCAAAGTCTTAATTTCTCTACCCGTCATGCGAAATTTACCCCGGGAGAAGAGAACTTTATTCAATAAGCGAGGAATCGTCTCTGCTGGATTGGCACCCCACAATATAATTAGATCTCCTTTATTAATAATCTCTGTAATAGTTGTCAGGTTAATTCCTAAATTTCTTGCCTTATTTAAGAACTTTCCTTGACAAATTGAAGCGTTTGAATCAATGAAACCATTAACTTTTTCTGCTAATTTCATTCCAGCTTCTTGAGCTTCACAGGTTACATTTGAAAAACCATATAGTAATGCATTAGAAGAGCTTTTAATGATCTCCGTAGCTTTCTCGTAAGCTTCGTCCCAAGAAACTTGTTTTAATTCTCCATCTTTTCTAACCATTGGCTTCGTAATTCTATTTTGAGCGCTTACTAGATCAAACCTCTCTTTTCCCTTTAAACAAGCGCCAATAACTTCAGTCACATACAAACCATCGGTTTTTACGATAATGTCATCACACAATAACGAACAGCCAGAACAAGTGAACCGTTTCATAATCATTTCCTCATAAAAATTAATTAATCAGTCATTAAACATATTCAATTTTAACTGCTTCGCGAGGACAATAGGTTTCGCAAACGCGACACTCCCTCTCTCTTCCCCCCGCTTCCAACCTTCTGCAATGTTCAATTTTTAACAACTCACATTTTCCTCCTACAACCTGAAAAAGTTGGTGTTCCTCCGGAGGATAATCAGGTGCTTTACCACTTAAACTAGAGGGACAATACCTTGCATTTACAGGACATACTGTAACGCAGATACCACAACCATCGCAAAGTTCCTCGTCTACATTAATTTTTAGCTCTTTTTGTTGTCCCTCCTCAGAACCAAGCATCTCCTTTAGCGTGTCGTATTGTTTTTTGTATTTTGATTCCAGAAGAGGTGGACAATCGTCCACTTTAGCTTTACCTTGTAATAAATCCAAGCTAAACGCCATACATGTAGGCTTTCCACACTTTTTACAATTGGTCTTTGGTAAGTGCTTGTACAATTCCATAAAGTTTTGAACTGGTAAGTTGATTCACCTTAGAATTATTAATAATTTCGAGTTCTACGTGTGATTAATATTTAGAACCTTATTAATTTCTTTAGATTATTGAATATAAATCATTACGCACTTACAGCTCATTATAACTCAAAAAAGGAGATTTACATTCCTTAATTTAAAAGGTTTAAATTATAAAGTTGATCCTTCTTTTTTTAAATTTTGTCATAATTCCGAGAGAATATGCATTAATTTAGTGTATATCTTATTGATTGCTTGACTTGCTACGGATTCCGGAGCATAATCTACAACAGTTTCTGCGTAAGACATAGCTTTCGGGATGGATAGGTCGAAATTAATTCTCCCTAAAATCTCATAACTCGAGTTTTTAATATACTTGTTTAATTGCTTTTGAGATGCGCTTTTGAGATCTGCTTTATTAATCACAATCCCGAAAGGAATGTTAAAATGGTTAACCATCTCAATTGCTCTACTCAAATCGTGTAATCCTGATGGAGTTGGCTCCGTTATTGCAATAATATAATCTAAACCCGAGACTGTAGCAATTACGGGGCAACCTATTCCTGGAGGACCATCAATTAAAATAAGGTTCGCGCCCTTGAACTCCTTTAGCTCTGTTGAGCGTTCCTTAACTTCTGAAACTAATAATCCGGATGTAGTACTGCCCAATTTAGTTTTACCATAAATTAAGGGAAATCCAATCTCTGCTTCATATGTTATTATTTCTCCGCTTTTAACGGGCTTGATTTCAAAAGCATCTTCTGGGCATAATACTCTACACGCTCCACATCCTTCGCACGCTAAATAGTCAATAATGGGAATATTATTACTCTCGTCCCAATTTAAAGCATTAAATTCACAGTAGTGTTCGTCATAACATTGCTTACACTGTACACACTTTTCTTCTAGGAATCGTGCTTTTTTGGTAGTATATGTGTCTTGGGTTAGTACATCTTCCTTGGAGTTAGGTGGTAAGATTAAAGCTAAATTAGGCGCGTCGACATCGCAATCTAATATAATTAAACTAACATCTTTATCTTTATGCGCAATGCTAGCGAGCGAAGCTACAAGTGAAGTTTTTCCTACGCCCCCTTTTCCACTTATGACAGCAATTTTTTTTCTATTCACCTTGGAAGATCACCCCATTTTATTAGATTCTCAAAAATTCTCTCAAATGATTTGTAGCCAGCTCCATCCCTATCAAATTTGCTTTTTTCTTCCATTAACGGAATACCTTGACAATACGAACTTACAATTTCTTCGTCTAAAGGAATGTCCCCTAAAATCTCTATTCTTTTTTCTTCTAATTCTTTCAAAAATTTCTCTTTATAACCCAACAATGATGATCGATTCACAATAGCCTTGTATTCTTTCTTCAATAAATCAATCAATTCTATGATTCTCAATAAATCAAGCTTTCCGAATCTGGTGGGTTCTGTAACTGGTACGACAAGATCAGCGCTATTAATTAATGCTTCTACGTCGCAATGAGCTCCCGGCGCTGTGTCCAATATAACGATATCATATTTTTCTGGCTCTGCCTTTACAATGTTTTCTAAATTCTCCATCAATTTGTTTACAATTACGGCTGAACGCGCTTCGGATGGTATTAATTCCCCTAGAAAAAGATCTATGCCAAATGCGGAGGCTGTGTAAGTATGCCCAATGACTTTTAGATCGGGTTCAATGGCGTTAGTTGGACAAATCTTATAGCATAATTTGCATCCCGAACAGACCGTTGATATTGGAATTGGAATAGAATCTTTTATATATAATAGTGCGTGGGATTCACAATTTTCTGAGCATAACCCACACTTAGTACATTTATCTTCAACGATTTTAGGTAGAAAATATAGAACTTCTGTTTTATTCTTTAACGTTGCGTTTAATAATAAAAAAGTATTAGGGTTCTCAACATCTCCGTCGATAAGAAGTACTTTATACCCCTGATTTTTAAACATCGTTGCTAAATTCACGGCAACTAGCGTTTTTCCAGTCCCGCCCTTGCCCCCAGTAACACAAATAACTTTAGGTTTGTGCATTATAAGTCTTTCTTTAAATTAATTAAGTTATATAAAAATAATTTTACTCAATTAGAATTATGGTCTTCTACCGCCACCCATGCCACCGCCTCTACCACCACCCATGCCTCCACCCATCCCTGCGTGAGCAGCAACGTTTGCTGAAGTAATAACTTGCAATTTACCGCTTAAACGTAAACCTATTAATTCTTTCACGGTTAAACTTCCACCCAGAGATTGATAAATTTTAATATTTAAAGCGCTTAAAGAATTCATCGCGTTAGGCCCTAAATTGCCTACAATGACCTCCGTGGCTCCGTTATTACCAATGATTTGCGCCGATTGAATTCCCGCACCACCCATTGCACCCTGCGCGTCATTAGCAACGGATCTTACTTCTACTATTTCGTTATTCTCAATCGTTATAAATGTGAAGGTGTTACACCTTCCAAAACGAGTATTCATAACCTCATTCAAACCTTTATTTTCAAATGTAGGAATACCTACTATTACCATTTATTAAATATCACCTTTTAAAGTATGATTAAATTAATTGTTGTTAGAATTTAAAATTTGTGAATGATTATTCAATTGTGAAAAAACTCTCATAAATAATTTTACAAAATTCTTCTTAAAATGATAAAAACTAACAAAAAATCTTCTTAAATTAGCATATAATGAAGTTCTGACTTCAAAAAAATGAGTAATCAAAAATGTTCCACATGGATTACAATTTAATCCAAAACCTTACCAATTATTAGATCCTCAGATGGAGTCATTTTTATTTTTCCTTTTAGGTAAAGATCTAATAAATCTTTTACGAGTATTTTTTTTTCAGGCGCTTGGAACGTTTTAATCTTCAATGAATTTAGCGCCATAGAAGCGTTTGGGCCCAATTTACTGACAATCAGCTTTTCAGCTTCATTATTACTAACAATTTTAGCAGCAAGAGTTCCAGAACCGTGAGATTCATCTGCAGCAGAGTTTTCGATTACTTTAACTTGCGTAATTTCATTCTTATCTAATGTAATAAAAGTGAAACTGTCGCACCTTCCAAATTTAGGGTGAACCAGTTCATTTAAACCACCATCTCTATAACTCGGGATTGCTATTATCTCCATTTAAGGATAACCTCTCTACTAAAATCTTAAGGGTAATATATTTTTTATTTAACAAATATAATGTTGTAGATTTGAATAATTAAATTAAAGTTTAAAAGGTTATTATAGTGCCTTTTCAAAATCACCTAAAATATTTTTGGAGCTTTTGAGTCCCGAATTTCACAATTAAATAATTTCAATTTGTTCCAAGTTTCAATTAAAGTGGTATAAGGTATTTTTTCTTTAAAGTTTGAGCAAATAGAAGCTTTCAACTCATAATCTAAATGAAAACTTAGTATTCCTTGCTCACAATGAGAACCTTCAATACAACCTTCAATCCAAAAGTAGTTAAGATACTGAATTTTATCCCAATCTTTAAATTGCGAAACGGGTTTCTCTCTTATTAGTAAGAAATTATCGAAATTCTCAAATGTTTTCTGAATATATTCGATATTTTTCAAATTAGATACGATGTGATTAATTCCCACTATACATTTTTGCTTCTTATAGAAATCGATTGCGTTTTGTAAAAAGTCTTCGTTTTTCCAAGTAGAATGAAGTTCATCATATGAGATATGAACTCGATTTGCTTCAATGGGTTTTAAGATTGTCCCGTTAGTGGTAACCGCCATAAAATATCCCATATCTCTCCCTAATTTTACGATTTCAACGATACGAGGATGAATTAAGGGTTCACCACCTCCAATTGCAATCGAGGCTAAACCGTAATTTTTCCACTCTTGAAACAACTTCTTGATAGATTCAAAAGATAATTCTTGTTTTGGGTCGTTTTTCGAACGATAATAACATTTCTCGCAATCGAGGTTGCACTCATTTGTTAAATATAAGTGAACTGATTTTGGATATTTTGGAGGATAATTAAAAATTATAAAGTTTGAAGCTAGTTTGGATCTCGTCTATTTCCACCTCAGTTTTATATGAAGGCTATTAATAGAAAATCTATTGTTCTGTCTCCTCACATTTTTTAATTTTTTAGTAAAATTCATCCCTGTAATCTCGCTCTTCAATTTCTTTTAGATAGCGGCTGTAACGATTCGCAGGACTATTATCAGATTTAAAATTATCGTAATTCTTAACTTTTTCATTAAAATCATCATCTTCCTCTACAGGTTTTAATTCTCTTTTCTCCTTCTTGATGACCCCATATTCAAGCAAATTTGGCAAGTCTTCGGGACCCGCCATATACTTATCTGGAGCTATCTCATCCATTATTTTTGTAATCATATTTAAGTGTTTTAAATAATATTCAGCCCGAAAGATCTCCCAACTATCACCACCGAAATTACCAAAACCAAGCGAGCAACCAGATAAACCACACTCCCCTGCTATAGTATTAATATAATCTATGGAATTAAAAGTTCCGTCATCTTCCTCATACCATCCTCTATTCATGCCCCAAATAACTCCTATTGAAAATTTAAATTTCTTCAATTTTATAGTTTTTAAATATTCAGGTAATTTTTCTTTCCTGTTTTTAGAAAGCATTCTAATGTAACTAACCACTTTTCTTATTCCTTCCAGACCAGGTTCGATATAATGAAATTTTGTAGAACTTTTATACCGAGGATCATTAATTCTATTTTGGAATATATCGTAGGGTTCTACATAGCAGCCCATAATTTTATTCAATTTATCAGTATCGCTCATATGAAGGATGTAATCTTTTCCGGCATACTCGAAACTTTCTGTTCCTATAACTTTAGGTGATTGCAATTCTATATTATTAATACTAGCGGAAAACTGACCAATAATAGTTACCACATCAGACTCACATATTCTCAGCAAGATTTCTAAAAGTATTTCTTGAGATTCTGGATCTGGAAATATTGAATTCGAACAAGACGAACAATCGATGATATCTAGGTTGTAAATCTTAAAATTAATTTTCATTTTTTTTTCTAAGGTTTTTATATCTCTAATATTAGACTTAAATCGAATCAGATTTAAACTTAATGACTTTTACATCCCACTGAATTAAGGGCTCTAAAAGTAAATTTATCTATCAAATTCTGATAATTTCTCTAAGAAAACATTATTGAATTGTAGTTTACACCATTTATTAATAAAATTTTTATGGTATTGAATATTCATTCATAAAATGATTTTAAATTATAATTATCTTCTATTCAAATTTATGCGGATATAATTGAAAATAAGTAAGTATTTTCAAAATATTAACGATAAGTTAAAGGAGGTAATTGTATCTTTAAAATTATTAATATAAATTAAAAAATTTTATAGCAAATAACAGTTAATAATGTGATTAATTTATGGGAGAAGATAAAATACCTGATATAGATTTAAAGGAAACGGTAAACCAAGGCAAGCAAGAGGCGTTGGATCAGCAAATGGTGAATATTCGTAATAATATGGCTAAAATAAAACATAAAATTGTAGTCATATCAGGGAAGGGAGGAGTTGGTAAAACAACTGTAGCTGTAAATCTCGCGATGAGTTTAGCAAGCGTAGGTTTACGCGTAGGGATATTAGATGTTGATATTACAGGACCTAATGTAATTAAAATGTTAGGGATTGATCTAGATGTAAAACCTCGAGTTGACCCTGAAGCTAGGAAATTTTACCCTGTGGATGGGCCACTTAACACTAAAGTTGTGAGTATGGCTTTTTTAATGCAAGATAGCGACACACCCGTAATCTGGCGGGGTCCTATGAAAATGTCTGCGGTTCGACAATTTTTAGGAGAAGCAATTTGGGGTGATCTTGATTACCTAATCTGCGATTTACCTCCAGGCACTTCTGATGAGACTCTTGACATATTACAACTTATTCCAGACGAAAATGTAGTTGTTGTTTCCACA
>JABXKD010000092.1 GCA_013375475.1 Promethearchaeota archaeon | reverse complement strand
GACATTACTGGGGGATTCCAGCCACCAGAAAGTTATAAAACTTGATTAAACAAATTTTTTGAATCTATAAGTAGTTTTGAAGCACTAATTAGTGTGTTAAAAATTATAATCAAAGGAAGGTTTAAGATATAATTCTTAAAAAGAAATTGCTGGGATTCACGAATATATAGAGTATATAGATAGAGTTTTTGTTATTGTATTGCATTTTAAAGAATATAGAGAAAGTATTTTTGTTGTAATTCATTAATAATAATTCTATAATATATATATATCATAAATATAAGTGAGTAGAAAAACTTATGTCTTTCAATATTGAAGCTAGAAAAGTTCAGAAAACGGGTGGTTCTTCTTTTATTATAAGTTTACCAATAGAATGGATAAAGAAGCACGGAATTGAGGCTAAGGATACTATTGGAGTACTCTCACAGCCTGATGGTAACTTATTGATTACTCCATATATGAGTTCAGAAAAGAATGTAAAGGAAAAGAAGTTCGATATTGATGAGATTAAAGATTCTGATTTCTTGTTCAGGTTATTAGTAGGAGCTTATATCATGGGCTATAACCTGATAGAAGTAAAATCGAGTAAAAAATTCGAATCAATAATGAGAGATACGGTAAAAATTTTTAGTAAAATTACTATTGGCACCGAAATTCTGGAAGAATCAGATAATACCATAAAAATTAGGGATTTAATTGACCCCAGAGAAATGCTTTTTGAGAAGACGATAAAAAGAATGTATATTTTAGCTAACAATATGCACGAAGACGCACTTAAAGCTCTTGAAACAGGGGATAAAAAACTTGCAGAAAAAGTAATCGAGGACGACGATGAAATTGATAGAGTAAATTGGTTTGTTGAGCGTCAAGCCCACATTGTATTGCAAGATATTATCTTGTGCCAAAAATTAGATATTACGTTAGAAGATGCAAGTAATTACAAATTTATTAGCAGGTTTTTAGAACGGATAGGCGATCACGCAGTTAAGATTGCTAGAAATGTAATTTTAATAGATTATCAAAAAATTGATAAGAGTTTATACGAAAACATCATGAAAGCTAGTGATATTTCTCTTGAATTACTAAACAAGAGCTTAGATGCGTGGCTACAAAAAGACTTAAATCTAGCAAATGAAAATATTGAATCTATAAAAATATTAACAAATGCTTGTAATGCCATTAAAATCAGCCCGAATTCAGAATACCTTGTGGAAATAGGTTTTATTATTGAAAGTATAAGGAGAACGGGTGAATATTCATCAGATATTTCAGAAATTATAATAAATAATTTGATTTGAAAAGAATCACTTTTCGAGACTGAAACTTCTTTTAGTGCTAATAAGAGTCGTTGTAGCATCGATCCATTCTTTTAAATCATTATCTGTTCGGCAGAATGATACAATTTTATCTAAATCTTCAAGATTATTAAATACACATTCTATAATTAAATCCCATCCCCCATAAGTAGGTGATGCGTACGTAATGTTCCAATCTTGGTCTTCTTCTGGTTTCAAGCCATTCAATTTCTCTACTATTTTCCATTGTGTTCCGATGATTTTCAAACGAACTAAAATGTATCCCCGATAATAAATTTGCTCGACACCCGAAATTTTTTGTGGTTCCTCACTTTTTAACAGTTATCTAAAGCAAAATTTATTAACTATTTATTTTTTTTCATAGTTTTTATTAATGGTAAAATTATATATTTACCAGTAATTTTTGAGGAAAGCCTTTTATAGTAGTGTGTAAAAATAATATCATATCCATTGTTTTTACGAGAAATTAAAATAAAAAGTGAAAAATATTGAGCGAAAATAAAACTATGTCAAAAAAAATATTGCTCATAATATTAATAATCGCAGCGGTTAATTTCGTTGTTGGAGGAATCTTGTTACTATTAGGGCTTAACTTATATTTCAATGAATTATTTTATGGTAATTCAATCACTTTCGCAATCTTTCGGGCAATATCCTATATAGGAGAAGACATTGTACAAATCCTATTACTTGCGGTTATAGCATTCGTATACGATGTTAAATTTGGAAGAAATGTAGGGTTCTCTCTTTTAGGTTCTTATTATTTTACCAGAATTTTAAAGGATAGCTTTCAAGATCCCCGTCCTTGGACTAACACATATGAGACAGGCTTTGGTTTTCCTTCTGGGCATTCACAACAGGGGGTAGCAGTTTGGGGACTAATGTCTTATGAGTCGTACAAAAAAGAAAATAAAATTCTTCAATGGGTCTTTATGATATTAATCTATTTAATTGGAATATCGAGGATTGTAGTTGGAGTGCACGATTTAGAAGATGTATGGGGAGGATTCTTTTATGGCACTCTTTTCTTGATTTTATTCATCTGCCTTGAGCCATTAATCTCTGAAAAAGCCAAGTCTTTGAATTTTTTAACCAAGGTAATTCTAGCAATAATAATTCCGATTGCCATGTTAACTATAGCTCTTATTATCTTTCCTACTACTACCTATGACTACGGTTTGTGCTGTGGCGGGCTAATGGGGTTATCGCTTGGTTATTTAATCGAAAACGAAAAAATTCATTACGACCCAAAAGCACTCAATTACAAACAGAAACTTTTAAATCTTGTAATAGGGGTAGTATTAACGATGGTTTTTTATTTTGCATTAAGCCTTTATTCTTCTGATTTTTTTGTTTGGAGATTTACTAAATATTTCATATTAGGATTTTTAGTTATTACTTTAGTTCCTTGGATCTTCACAAAAATTAAACGAGATTAAACTAAATTAAGAAATCTAAAATTATTTTTTTTTTTCTTACCAATACACTTCTTTTAGCGTTTGATGATATTCATTAAGCGACTTTATTTCAATTTTCTTTTCACGCATATTTTTTATAGCGTCGATAACAGCTTTTGCTAATTGTAAATTAATTATTACCGGAATATTATAGTCTACTGCCATCCGTCTAATTTTATATTCATCCTCCATTATGGTTTTAAATTTTTCTTCTACTGTGGTTGGCAATGGAATGTTTATTACCATTTCTATGCGCCCGTCCTGCAAACACTGCATAATATTAGGCTCCAATCCACGTTCATGAACCTTATAAAGTTTCACTGCATTTATGTTATTCCTTGTTAAAGCGTTTTTAGTATCTTCCGTAGCAAATATCGTAAACCCGAGTTTATCTATTTCTCTTGCTAAGGGAATTACTTCGGATTTCAATTTTTCCCCACCTACAGAAATTAAAATGTTTCCACCCTCTACCGGAATAGTCATATCAGCAGCTTCTAACGATTTCATAAGGGCATCAGGAAAGTTTTCACCTATGCATGCTACTTCTCCTGTAGAGCTCATTTCTACACCAAGAACGGGATCTGCTTTATCAAGTCTCATAAAAGAAAACATAGGTGCTTTAATAGAAACATAGTTACCTAGAGGAAGATTCAATAGCCTTTTTGGAATTTTACCGCCCATAATAACTTCTGCCGCAAGTCTCATCAAATTAATGCCACGAGATTTGGAAACATAGGGCATACTTCGACTTGAGCGTAGGTTGCATTCGATTACAAAAACTTCGCTATTTTTGACAAGATATTGAACATTAAATGGTCCTTGAATTTTCAATGCTAAGGCGATTTTTTTTGTATAGTCTTCAATTTTTAATATAACTTCGCTAGAAACTGTTTGAGGCGGTATTGCCATTGTTGCGTCTCCACTATGAATACCCGCATTCTCAATATGTTCGACAATAGCTCCGATAAGCACTTTTTCGCCATCGCATACGCCATCACACTCAATTTCTCTAGCGTTAGTAAAAAATTTAGTTATCACGACGGGATATTCACTTGATATGGATACAGCAAGATCAAGGGTATCTTGTAGCGTTTTTTCGTCATAGGAGACTCTCATAGCAGCACCGCTTAACACATATGATGGTCTTACGAGTACGGGATACCCAACTTTCTTCGCAAATTCTACTGCTTCTTCTTTAGTTGTTAAAGCATTCCATTCAGGTTGTTTAATATTTAATTGATCCAATAAAGTGCTGAATTTGCTTCTATTTTCCGCCATATCTATGCGCGTTCCGTGAGTACCAAGAATTTTTATACTTGCTTTTCTAAAAAAATCTGAATACTTGGAAAATTTAGCGGCCAAATTATTTGCTATTTGCCCTCCTGCTGAAACTACTAAACCATCAGCTTTTTCAAGCTCACAAATGTCCAGCACTCTTTCTCCAGACAATTCTTCAAAATAAAGTTTATCGGATATATCGTAATCAGTCGATACTGTTTCTGGATTATAGTTTATCATTATCGCTTGGTCGATTCCAAGTTTTTTCAAGCCCCACAAACAATTAACTGATCCCCAATCAAACTCCACTGAAGCACCAATACGATAAGTTCCTGAGCCTAATACAATAATTTTTTTAAGGTTGGATTTATTTTCGCTTTCAAAGTCAATGTCGTGTTCAGAAGCGCTGTAGGTTAAATAAAGATAATTTGTCACGGCTGGCCATTCCGCTGCTAATGTATCGATTCTTTTAACATAAGGCTGAATGTTTAATCTTCTTCTCATTTGCCGAATAAAAATCGAATCCACACCCATTATCTTAGCAATTTGACCGTCCGAAAAACCAAATCTTTTAGCTCGCTGCAGCCAGTATTTTTTCTCGTTATCTTCTGATTCAAGCAACTCAATATCTTGAATTTGGCGGTTTATGTCTACAATATTTTTTAATTTATACAAAAACCATTTATCCACTCTTGATAAACGATATATTTCATCAAGTGAAATTCCTTTTTTGATCGCTTCCGCAATTCGAAAGAGTCTTAAGTCAGTTGGATTTCTCAACTCATATTTTAATTCGTTAACATCTTCAATCGACTCTAAATCATTGGCTACTAAACCTTTCATACCGATATCCAACATTCTAATCGCTTTTTGGAGCACTTCTTCAAATGTTCTCCCAATTGCCATTACTTCTCCTACTGATTTCATTTGGCTTCCGATACGACGATCAACTTTCTGGAATTTAGTTAAATCCCAGCGTGGAATTTTGAGTACTAAATAATCTAACGCTGGTTCAAAACACGCAGTTGTTATCCCTGTTATTTTGTTTTTCAATTCCGGTAAATTATAACCTATTGCTAACTTAGCAGCGATGTAAGCTAAAGGATATCCCGTAGCTTTTGAGGCTAAGGCAGATGATCTTGAAAGTCGAGCATTAACTTCTATTACCCGGAACTCTTTTGAAAAAGGATTTAACGCGTATTGGATGTTGCATTCACCGATTATCCCTAAACCTCTAATTACTCGAATTGACGCGGATCGTAGCATGTGATATTCTTCGTTAGTTAAAGTTTGACTCGGTGCTACTACAATACTTTCTCCAGTATGGATTCCAACAGGGTCAAAATTTTCCATGTTACAATTTATAAAGCAGTTGTCCGCAGAATCCCTTACAACTTCGTATTCAATTTCCTTCCATCCCCAAACGGATTCTTCGATTAATATTTGGTTAATTCTCGACTGTGCTAAACCCTTTCTTGCCATGCGTTCAAAATCTTTCATATTGTCAATGATTCCTGAACCTCTACCCCCTAATGTGTATGCTACTCTAAGCATCAAGGGAAATCCAAATTCTTGAGCTACTTTCACCGCATCTTTATAGGATGTAACAGCTTTACTCTGGCATACTTTAGCATTTGCTTTAATCATAGCTTTTACAAACAGATCTCGATCTTCTGTAACCTCTATGGCTTCTATTGGAGTTCCAAGAACTCTAATATTATATTTCTCCAATATACCAAGTTCTTTTAACTCTACGCCAACATTTAAAGCGGTTTGTCCTCCAAATGCTAGTAAGATACCATCGGGTTTTTCTTTTTTTATGACTTCTTCAACATATTTAACGTTAACGGGAAGTAAATAAACTTGGTCAGACAATTCAGGATCGGTCTGGATAGTGGCAATATTAGGATTAATTAGTATCGTTTTAATGCCTTCCTCTTTGAGAGCTTTTAATACTTGACTTCCAGAATAATCAAATTCTCCCGCTTGTCCAATTCGAATTCCTCCTGAACCTAATACTAACGCTTTTTTAATAGTTGGATCTAGTGGCATAATATCATAGCTCCATAAACTCGATGAATTTATCAAATAAATATAAAGAGTCCAAAGGCCCTGGAGAAGCTTCAGGGTGAAATTGAACGGCAAAAATTGGCTTACTATCATGAATTAATCCCTCGTTAGAATTATCGTCAATATTGGTGAGAAATTCTTTAAATCCCCCTCGTTCAAAATCTTTTACGCAAAACCCATGGTTTTGAGATGTGATATAGCATTGCTTAGTTTTAGGATTTATTACGGTTTTATTTCCACCTCTATGACCGTATTTCAATTTATAGGATGAACCTCCCGCACCTAAAGCAATTATTTGATTTCCTAAGCATATACCCATAGTAGGTATGCTATTATTAATTAATTTACGAGCTACGCTAATTGCACTTTTGTATGTAGCGGGATCTCCGGGACCATTGGAAATAAACACGCCATCAGGTTTATATGCCATAATATCTCCATAAGAAAAGTTATAAGGAACAGATATCACTTCTATATCTCTTTCTACAAAATTTCGCAATATGTTGTTTTTTACTCCTAAATCAACAATAACAACTTTTCCTCGTGGTTTTGAAGGACTAAAAATTTTCACTTCTTTAGTAGATACCTCACTTGCTAAATGTCTAAGATTAGGATCCTCTACATTCTTGACTTCAGCTCTTAATTCTTCAATATTAGGAGATTCTTCTGGGTTGAGAACTGCAAGCAACCCCAATTGAACACCTTCTTCTCTTAGAACCTTTGTAATAGCTCTTGTGTCTATCCACTCGATCCCGGGAATATTTTCTTCCAATAAGAATTCATTCAAGGTTTTTACGCTCTCATAGTGGCTTGGATTCTTGCAACATTCATTTACAACAAATCCGCTCACTTTTATCGAATCAGATTCAAAGTACTTATGAATACCGTATGAATCTTTTTCCCAAGCAGGGACTCCGTAATTTCCAACTAAAGGATGAGTCATAACTACTATCTGTCCTTTATAGGAAGGATCGGTCAAAGTTTCGTTATATCCAGCACCGGTGATTGTTGTGAATACAATTTCTCCAAATACTTTTTTAGTCGCTCCAAATCCAATCCCTTCGAAATAACGCCCGTCTTTGAACATTAATATAGCAGGTCTTTCCTTCTTGTATAGCATCGACAAAAATGTATTTATCTTCGTTTATATTCTTAACATATAGATAACAAGTAACTTTTTTTAAGCTTATTTATTAACTGGATAAATTATTCATCGCGTAATCTTAATTTTCCGTTAAATTTTGATGTAAACCTCTTAGTTTCACTTTATAGGGGATATTTAATTAGTAAATTCAATCAATCGCTTAGAGAGTTTTTAGAGCAACTACAATCGCAACCTTTTTATTTACTTAAGTAATTTATTTAAGTATTCGAGAAGAACTCTAATTGAGAAAAATTATGGAATTAAGAAAAAGTAAAATTGTAATTAAGCCCTCAGGAAAAGGAAAGTATAGAACAACTTGGATCTACATCCCGAGTAAAATGGCTAATGATACTTCATTTCCCTTTAAAGGTGATGAAGAAGTGTTAATCGAAGTTCAAAATGATTCGATAGTAATTACCAAGAATAACAAGCGTTCAAGAACAATTAGAGAGTTTGGGATTAATAATATAACTCTTCCTAAATTATTAGAAAAAAAAGCAGAGGAGAATGGAGAGCGTACTTTCTTATACTTTAACGAAGAAAAATATTCTTTTTTTGAAATTAATGCGAGAACGAATCGGTTTGCTAATGGTATAATAAATCTAACAGGTGAATTGCATTTAAAAAAACCTAAAATCTCATTATTGATGAATAACAGTCCGGTTTATCTCTTTTTGTGGTTTGGGATATTAAAATCAGGATGTATTGCAGTAAACATTAATACTAATTTGAGAGAGGAGCAACTATATCACATTTTAGATGATTCCGACACAGAATTAATTGTTACAGATTATGAATACTTCAAAGTTATTGAAAAGCTCTTAAGTAATTTAAAAAAAATTAAAGGAATATATGTTTATAACGCTCCAAAAAACTTTCGATTTCATGGTATATTCTACAATTTCCGATCTCTACTTGATCCAAATGAAGAAAATCCAAAAGTAAACATTCATGATGATGATCCAATTCAGATTAATTATACAGAAGGAATTACGGGAGATCCTAAAGGAGTGTTATACAGAAATTTAGCTCTCTCTGCAATAAACATTGGGTTAGAACTAAAAAAAATTGGCATAAAGAAAGATACCAGAATTTATTGTCCAATGCCTTTATTTCATGGAGCAACGCAATTTTACGTAATAATTCCTTCTCTATTTTACGACGCTTCAGTAATCATAATAGAAAAATTCAATGTTCAGAGGTTCTGGGAGGATATTAGAACATACAAACCCGAAGCGTTTGCTTATTTTGGAGGATATCTTCATGCACTTATATATAATTCTCCAAATGAACTCGATCGTAATCACTCAATTGATTTTGCATATGGATTTGGTGCGGGTGTTGAATTATGGAGATCTTTTGAAAATCGATTCGGAATCAACTTATTTGAGTTTTGGTCGCACATGGAAGGAGTAGGAATAACAATGAATACTGTAGGATCTAAAGGAGGTAAAATTGGTTCCGTCGGAAAATCCCTAGATTTTGTTGACCTGAAAATCGTAGATACTTTTGGTAATCCGACACCAGCAGGCTTGAACAGTACTGGAGAAATAATAGTGAGGTCTAATATAAACTACTCCCTTGAGTATTATAAACAGCCTGAATCAACGGATGTGAGAATTCTTGATGATGGTTGGGTTTGTACGGGGGATTGTGGATACCTCGATGAAGATGGATTTCTTTATTTTATGGGAAAGGCAAATGAAATAATAACTAAAGCGGGGGAAAAAATATATCTAAAAGAAATTGAGAGAACGACAAATTCACATCCAAGTGTCTTTTTATCTACTTGCTTTCCAATTTTAAATGATAGTGAATCTAGAAGAGAATTAATCTTATACGCAGTTAAAGTTGAAAATTCTTCTTTAACTCCGGAAAAATTAAGTAGATTTTTATACCATAACCTTGCGTTTTACCACGTACCGAGATATATTGCCTTTAAAGATAATTTACCAGTTGGGCCAAGCACTGAATACCTAAAAAATCAAATGAGAATTGAATGGGAACAACAGAAACAAAAAATTAATGTGTGGGATAATCAAATTCAAGATTACCTTGAATAACAAATCCATGGCGAAGAAACTCTAATGATTGAAGGAATATTGGATTCTTGTAATAAGGTTGGAATGAATTTTTCTGGGCTTAAAAATATAAAAACACTCTTAGAAAAACAAGTACATAATAAACTTCATACTGGTGTTCAGCTTCATGTATCAAGAAAAGGAAAGACGGTAATGAACATTGCTCTTGGTGAGACGAGACCCGGAATCCCCATGGAACTAAATTCCATCTTATTAATGTGGTCTAGTGGTAAACCTTGGACTTCCGTAGCAATAGCTCAACTTTGGGAAAAAGATAAGCTAGATTTCAACCAAAAGGTTAGAGACTTTATTCCTGAGTTTAAGAATGGAAAAGAATCGTGCTCAATTAGGCATTTATTGACTCACACAAGTGGTTTCCCAATGTTAGATTACCCAAAATGGCTGACTGCATCGTGGAATGAAATTATACATGATGCTTGTGAAATGAAAGCAGAATATCAACCGGGGACTCAATGTGGTTATCATCCAAGAATCAGTTGGATGATCTTAGGAGAGATTATTCAAAGAATAGACGGTCGTAAAATCGAAGAATATTTACGCGAGGAAATTTTCATGCCCTTGGGAATGGATTCGACTTACCTTGGAATGACTTCAAAGAGAGCGGCATCATTAGGGAAACGCTTAGCACTAAAAGATAGTACTTATCCATCTGAGCAAATTCATCTTTGGGTAAACGATTTTGAAGGCAGAATCTTCCCCGGTTCAACTGGTTTTAGTACGGCCTTTGATATGGGTAAATTTTATCGAGCACTTTGGAATGGAGGAGAATGGGAGAGAAACCGAATAATTAATAAGCGTACTGTAGACTACATAACTGAAATTCATCGTAAGGGTGTATTTGATAAAACGCTTCTAAGTTCTGGCAGTTGGGGTTTAGGGTTTGGATTAGGAAAATATAATTGTCTTTTTAGTTCAAATAAAACTTATGGGCATGGTGGAAGGAGTTCATGCACAAATTTCTGTGACCCTCAATTAGATTTAATTGTAAATTTCAATAGCAATACCATGTTGCCAACTGAACAACATTTTGCTCGTAGAAAAGAGTTAATGGCTCGAATCTATGAGGCATGTAGGTACAGGTTCTAAATATTAATTTTACCTTTCTTAAAAATCGTTATAAAGATTTTCCCATAATTCTCGCTCCTTTCTAAAAGGATCTTCTACAACTTTAAACTCAGGTCCGATCGTCATTGTTGACCTATTTTTTAATTCATATCTTGGCCATTCTGGAATTGAATTACTATTAACATCTCCCAAGTTTGCAAAATTAATCCAGGCATCCATCATTTTATTGCTAACAATTTTAGCTGCTTGAAGATCTCCTACGAAATCCTTGATAATGGGGTTAATATATCCAAAAGTAAGTGGTAAATCTATTGAATGACAAGCGGATTTAAAAGTTGGTGAATTCCAATTCAATAGATAAAAAGAAGTATTGGAATTATGAATTAGATGTGATTCCGCTGTTTTTATAGCAGGGATTCTATAATATAAATCGGTATAAATTGCGTTATAAAGATCTATAGAATCGGTTGGCATCTTACCTTTTCTAATCATCTTATATTGTTCTATAAAAAAGTCGGTTTTAGATCCAAATGATAATCTATCTAATTCCATTCTAATCTGTGTTTTTAATCCTTCTTTATTCAATTTCTCATAGACCGGGTTGAAGCTTGTGAAAAAAGTCGCTTCATCTTGATTAGTTCCTATTAGCAGGTCGATATCTTTTGCTTTTCCTTCCTTTAAAGCCTTAAAAGGATGGAGAGGGATATAATCATTATCAATAGAAGGTCGAAAGTTTGAATAAAAGCTTTCAGGTGTCCCGCTCATATCATTTATATATTCATTTTGGACCTTATTAAGTTTTTGAGCGGGTAATTTCTTTAGAGCATCAATATCGTCGAATTCTAAGTTTAATCGCTTCATTACACATTTAGTTGTTTTTAGAGTTGGTTCAGGTTCGAATATGTACGGACTTTGAGCGATCGCACGATGAAATAACCCTTTAGCACTTGGCATTGTCATCAAAGTGATTACTGAATATGCTCCAGCAGATTCTCCAAAAATAGCGATATTGTCTGGATCACCACCGAAATTCTCTATATTTTTCTTAACCCATTTTATAGCAGTAACTTGATCTAACATTCCTACATTAGAAGTGATATCAGGAATGTATAAAAACCCGAAAATACCTAATCTATAATTGATGGTTACAACGACAATATCCCCTCTACTCGCTAGAAGAGCCCCATCGTATATAGCTTTCGAGGATCCCGAATAGATAAAACCCCCACCGTGAATCCAGAGCATAACAGGTCGTTTTTTATCATCAGTTTCGGGAGTCCATATATTAAGAGTTAGACAATTATCTTCTTGTTGTTCCGTTAATTGCCCAAATATTCCTTCACTAACATCAGGCCCTTGAAATGAAGAGACTCCAAACTTTTTTGCTACAAACACATTATTCCAAGGCTCTTTCTCACGCGGAGGATCAAACCGAAGTTGGTTTATAGGAGGTTCTGCATATGGAATACCTTTAAAAACTTTAATATCTTTGTCTATATACCCTTGAATTCTTCCGCTTTCAGTTTCAATTTTTTGAGTTTTTTTCATAATTTCAGTCATTTAATATATGTAAATGGTGAATGAAATTCTAATAATTAAATATAACGCTATCCCAAAGAATTCGTTCATCATCATTTGGAGCACTAACGCTTTCGAATTCTTTTCCAATAAACATTGATGTTCTATCTTCAACATTATAACTCTTCCATTCGGGAATAAGGTCACTGTTTGGATTTCCATTACTTGCGAAAGATACCCAAGTTCTCATCATTTTTTCGTTAAGTAATTCAGCTTCTTTTCCAGCACCATAAAACCATTCCACGCCAGTTTTTCCGAAAGTTCCAAAAGCAAAAGGTATCTCCATTATATGACAAGAACCGTATTTCCCCTCTAAAGCGGGTGAAGGCCAAGTAAAAATGTAATTATAAATATTTGGGTTGTATTGAGAATTTCCTTCACATACATGGATGGCCGGGATTCTAAAGGTAAAGTCCGTATCAATCTTATCGTAAATATCAACCGGTTTAATTATTGGCTCTTGACTATATATTGATATAAACTTTTTACATAAGTTTTTATCTGATATCAGTTTACCATCTCCGAATTTTCCAACTCGCTGTAGTAAGAAATCAGATATATCGTTCATTTTCATGTTTTGAAATAGAGGATTAGGTCCGGTCCACAACTTAACTTCGTCTTTATTATTTCCTATTAGAATATCAACATCTTTTCCAAATC
>JABXKD010000091.1 GCA_013375475.1 Promethearchaeota archaeon | reverse complement strand
ATTATACTTTGATCCAATTATGGTGATATTTAATGAAAAAGAATTTTAATAATATTGCATCAGTATATCCCTTATTGGAATTTTAGCGATTTCAGTGTTCTACTTTAATAACAGACATTAAAGATAAAAAAAAATCTAAATAATTATTATTTTTTCATATTTTTACCGTTGATAAAAACGATATCCAAAAGTGAGTGATTACTATGACGATAACAATTGAAGTGATTATGGCTTTTATAATTTTAATACCATTCATTATTATTAATATTTTTTTATCGTTTGGTTCATTATTCCAGAAGAAAGTCTCAAAATTTCTGCAAAAAATTATAAAGGAAGAAGAAAAATTTAAAGACTCTCAATTTAAAAAATTTAAAGTAATTAATTTTATCATTTGGATCGCTGTGGGAGGTATTAATGTATTTTTTTTAGATTACCCCCTTTCTTTGGGAGCTATAATTATTTTTTTATCGTTTCGGGGTGGAGCTACTCTAAGTAGACGGTTCATTTTTGGAATTCATGATGTAAAAATTATGAAACATCATTTTTCAGATAAGAAGACTACGAAAATTATCTCCTTAATGATTAAATTGGCAATTATTGTCGAATTGTTATTTGTATTAATTTGGGGAATATTATATCGTTTCCTAAGTGTTTCCGTCAAAAGTTCTTTCGGTATTGAAGTAAATTTATTAACAATTTTACTCTGGATTGCTGGTTTTATATATGGAATTATTTTTTCAGTGATTCAAAGCAAATTGTCAAATCAATTCTTACTCAAGAGCGAGATTGGGATAGCTCTAGTATTTTCTGGTGTAATAGTTAAAGATAAGGTAGAAGAAAAGAAAACAATGATTAAAGAAAAGGTAGAAGAAAAGAAAAAGATGGTTAAGGACTTTTTTAAATTATAGTAATTTTCGATTAAACTTAGCGGGAAATAATAAATAATAGGGCTATTTTCTCATTTTTAAAAGCGGGTGGATAAGATTATAAGTTAAAACCATTGGTTATAATTTCATTAATATTTAAGATTTTAATCTCTTCGCAAGAACTGGGGAACTTGATATCAAAACTATTCCAACAATGAGGAATGTAATTGATAACGGTAAAAGCTCGTTACCACCAAAAATCATATTAAAAGCTCCAAAAGGGCCAAATAAACGCTAATCCGAAAAAGAGAGTCGTAGCTAATAATATTATTTGTCCACTTGAAAACTTCTTACTGGCTTATTTATTCTTTATATCTAATTCAGAAAGAGAGAAAAATTTTTATTGAATTTAGTCCTAATCTTCTTAAGTATAATTACGAGCAAATGTGAGAAAAATAGTTCTTTTACTAATTAGTGGAATATTCGCAATAATAATAGGAATTGGGATTATAGGACTTTGGACAATGTTGCTTCTAACAAAACAGATACCAGAATTAAAAACAGAACCGGTAGCGATAGCGTTCCATATTAGTGCTGAAATGACTATGGGGATACTTTGTCTAGTAAGCGGGATATTTCTTCTTATTGGCCTCACTTGGGCCCCATATTTCTTTATTCTTGCAATGGGATTAATAATTTATGCCGTAGTCAATTCAGCAGGGTACTATGGACAAAAAAAGCAGTGGTCATTTGTAATAATGTTCGGAGTAATTCTCATTGCTTCAGTTAGCCTTGTAATATTGAATTTAATCTCATAGTTTTAAATTATATGAGCTTCAATTGCTTATCCTAATTTACCATTCCTTTTTTCAATATTACTTATATAAATTCCTAGTTGATACGCTTCTTCTAAATGATCTTGGCACATAGTGATTGGAATATCTTTTTGTTCATCTCTATTATAGGTACAGCATGTTAGTATGAATAATTTGATGTTAAAAAATGGCGCTATCCGTTCAAAAAATGCAACTGTTGATTCACAGTGATGGCGATATGTAATTATTACCACAAATGTTTTGTTTTTAAAATCTTCCCAAGCAAGGGCTTCCATTCTATCGAACACTGTTTTTAATTGAGCCGTCATATACCCCCAATACATAGGAGTGGCAAAAACTATCGTGTTTGCTTTTTTATATGCAGAATAGATATCTTCCATATCATCTTTTATAGCACAGCTATGATCTACTGATGTTGCACATGTTAGACATCCTTGACATGGTTTAATATTTAATTCGTTAGTGTAAAAATGCTTTACTTCCTTATCTCCATTATAACTCAATCCTCTTATGAAATAATCAACTAAAGTGTCTGAGTTTTGATTTTTTCTTGGACTACCATGCAATACTATAGTTTTCATAGCAATAACCTCTCTTTCTAAAAATACTTTTATTATCTCTAAATTTTTTTGTTCGGTATTGTTTTAAAATTTTCGTGAAATAACCGATAAAATTGATCATTTTTTCACTTTAAGTTAGCTTGTTTTTTGATTGTATCTATGCTATTTTTCGTTGTTGTTATCATCTGAGGAATATTTAATTCTTTATAAATTACAAGTGCTCGCTGCAAAAATTCAAGGGATCTCTGCGTTTCTTTCTTGTATTTAAAATATACTATCCCTAAGTTATTTAGTGCTCTGGCAATACCGGGTTTGTTGCCAAGATTTTCCATTATACTCAACGCTTCACTATAATTTTTTATGGTGTCTTCATATCTTCCTAAATCCCCTGATACACCCCCAATATTTGTGAGTTGAGTTGCTATTCCTTCTAAATTTCCCAGTGCTTGTTCAATGCTTAATGCTTTCTTATAATCTTCGAGTGCTTTTTCAAATTCTCTCCTAGCTTCATATATAGAAGCTCTATTTCCATAGCGAACTCCTAAATTTGGTTTTTCTCCAATCTTTTCAGAGAGGACTATTGATTGATTAAATAATTCAAGAGCCGTATTAAAATCCCCTTTAGCCCGATGATACATCCCAATGTTATTTAAACCCGTAGCTTGTATCGATAAATCACCAATATCTTTACTGGTTTTGAGTGCTTCATTATATTTTTCTATGGCTAAATCTAACTTTCCGGTTTGATAATATATTACTCCGATTGCATTAGCTGATAGCGCTTTTCCTTTTAAATTCTGAATTTTTATTGCTGTTTGATAAGCTTTTTCTAAATATTGTAAAGCTTGGGTATATTGCCCTGCAGTTTTATAAATGTTTCCAATAGTATTTAACGTATTGCACATACTGCTTAAATCTCCTAATTGCTCGTTAATTTTGAGAGCTTCAGAAGCGTATCCTAAAGCCGGATTCAATAGACCTTGAGTAAGTTTCATGCCAGCAAGGTTGTTTAAACACAAAGATTTTCTATTTAAATCTCCCGATTTTTCTGCAATTTCAAGCGCAGATTCGAGGCTTTTTATTGCATTAGGGATGTCTCCATTGTCTCTGTATATAATGCCTAAACTATTTAAAACACTAAATTTCACTACATTGGGAGTGTTTTCTTTCAATAAAGCAGCGGCATCAAAAATATATTTAAACGCATTCTTTAGATCGCTTTTTTTTTGATATAATACTCCTATATTCAAAAGTATTGCAATTTTCTCAATTGCTTGGTTTATGTTGCCAGTTAATTCGAGAGATTTTTCAAACTGCTCCAAAGCTTTATCGTAATCTCCTTTGGAGAGGTGAATTAACCCCATAGCATTGGTAAAATAATTTTTGTTAATCTCATGACCCTCTTCTGTGGAAAGTTGTAAACCTTGCTTGGCAGTTCTTTCTGCTGATTCGATATCTCCTAATTCATAAAAAACATCGTGAGCAAGTCGATATTTTGAAGAAAACGAAGCTACAAAATGAGTTTCTTTCATATAATCGCTAAAACTTATAACTTCCGGGATATCTTTTTGTAGCAAATCAAGTGATTCTTTGTAAATTGGTGCTAATCGTCCCTTTACAAATTCAATAGTATTCGCTTTAATCTTGTAAACCTCTACATTCTTTTTTGACGCGAGCTCCACCAATAATTTATCTAATTTAGACAAATCAGTAGATACCAAATCCGATACATCTCCGACTGAACTATATTTATAAACCTCCTCATTTCCGGGCGTTCGGCTGTGATCGTGGTCTATCCATATTATTCTTTTCATATTACTAAGTTCTTTCAACATTGGACTGATGTCAAAATCATCACTCCCGGAATAACCCATTATGACTAAATCTCTTCCATTCATAACTTCATTGATTAGAGGTTTTTTATAAGGTTCAATTGCAAATGTTTCACCCTTTTCCCTTTCACGCCCAAGAGCGCTTATAGTAGTCACTAAAGAATCCGTTGTTAATCTTCCCGTCATCACATCCGACTTAGAGCCATGGATTTTAATGAGAGGGAACTGGAAAGATACCTTCTTCTTATAATCCTCTTTTGTTATAATGACCATCACCTTCTTATGATAATCATGAAAGGAAGGAAACATAGCAAGCTTTTTCTTCAACGCCATTTCAATAAGGTAATCAAAATTGGTCGTAATTAGGTAATTATACCGCATTATCATATTTGCCAAGAATAAATGGATAGCGTTTGGTTCTTTTACTTCCGATAGATAATCCAAGAACTTTAACTCTTTATCGAATAGATTCTGGACCTTTTCTACTAAAAATTCGTATCTTAAGGTATCTAAAGAGGTTAATTTCTCTATTTCTTCTTCAGGAGCATAATACTTGAACAATTCATTCACAAACATCCTTGCAGAAGGGGCAGAAGAAGGAGGATCCATCGAGATTCCTGCTCCTACTAAAAAAGTGCACAATCTATTCTCAGAAAATAGATCTTTGAACTCTGGCCCGTTTGGTCCATCTGAAATCTTAATTATAACATCTTCAAACTTCAATTTTCAGCCTTCATTTAAAATGATTATTATAAGTAAATATTTGAATGTCTTAAAAGAATTTATTTTTTTAAGGAAGGAAATTCTTTAAATAGATTTTCGTGTTATAATCTGAAAATAAAAAAGATTTAAAAAAATATAATTTCCCTTTGATTTAATCGGCTAAACTTTGGATTGTTAGAGAGCATAATCGGATAAAGTTAATAGTTTCTGCAGAATAGACCATTACAGAAATGTTGTGAGTGCCTGGGGAAACACTTGGAATGAAGTGTTGTAACGCTACAGAAGAGTATTCGATAGTTGAAGTTCCTTCATAAGGCCCAACATCCACCCGAGGTTCTAGTAACCGAATCCCATTAACACTAAAGTAGAAAGAAATACCGGCATATTCTGTAGGTTCAGGATAAACCACCGCACTGCACATAAATAAAATATGAATTGAAGCGGGAGTTGGTAAATCAAAAACTATTGACATGTTCGGAACATGTAAATATGCATATGCTGGATTCACTGTAAAAGGATCTTCATCGTATTGAAACCAGATATCTTGTGCTGTTAAGTTTGCTTGCATACTATTCTGGATATTCCACGTTATGAATCCAAATCCTAATCCTCCTGCACCTAGGAGTATCGCTATTATCCCTAATATACTGCCACCTTTTCCCATTTTTTATCACACCCTTTTTTTTTATTTTTATAATTTCAGTTTTAAGTTGAATTAAGGAGATAATTCGTTTGTCCGTAAATAAAGCTTATCGTTAATACTCAAAAGTTCCATTAAAGGTCATTTTAATAAAAACACCTAAATTCTGCGAATTTGTTTTAGCTATTATTTAATACTTTAGAAAAACCTTCCCAAAAATAAAATCGCCTCAGAAGTATAACTCAATATCATTGAACATTTCGCACTTGATATCCATACTAAGTTCTCACCCAAATGCCTTTTCATCATCGAATACTAGTTAAATTAGTTCTTGAACCTATAAACTTTTCCTATTCACGGTATTAATTACCAAAGGAAAACTTAAAAGATTTAATTTGCGTGAAATAACCAACATCTTTTAATCCTGTGATTAATGGCATTCATCTCTCGTGATTTTCAATTTTTACTTTCCTTCATGGGAAATTGCTAAAACGAATGAAAAAATCATTGAATTTCTAAATAATTAGTCAACCCTAAAATTTCAACAATTATTAAATAAACTAGAATTAATATAGTAATATCATGAGCAAATCAAAATCGTTAAATTTAGGTAAATCAATGGACATAATCTTCATAGGTTCCTCTATTATTTTCAACGTTTTAGTGAGTTTTTTGTACATCGCGACAAAATTTGGCGATATGGAACTAGTGCGGGTCATTGGTATTATTATCCTTTTTTTGATAATTCCTTTCACTCTCACCTTGACAGGATATATTAAAGAAAAGGAGGAAAAAAAGATCATAATATCTCTGGTAATCATTCTGTTCTACTTCTTTTTGGAAATATTACTAGACTATATCCTCGTAATTCCTTTCAGAGATATACTCGCACTTCATATCCCCTACATTGTTGTATTTTATGCTGCTGACATGAGCATGATAGGCGTGACTTTCGATAAAAACAAGAAAATGGGATTTGTGGTGTTGATAACTTTCTTTATACTGCTAGGATGTCTGATTTACAGGTATGCGGGTTAAATTCCCCGAACAATTTATTGCTTTAAATTTAATGTTAATCTAAAACATTTTTATAGAATACTATCATCATTTACAATTGATATAAATGTCAAAAAGCGAAAGTGTGAAAGCCAGTGGAGAAATCTACCGCCAGCTCCAACTACACCTGGATGAATTGCCCACGGGTTTTCCGGCAACAAAGTCCGGCGTTGAGATTAGATTGCTCAAAAAAATCTTTAATTTGGAAGAAGCTAAAATTGCCACGATGCTAAAATTTGGATTTGAAAAACTGGAGTCTTTAGATGATATTTTCGCGCGTTTGAAGCCATTAGGTTACACAAAACCAGAATTAGAAAGCCAACTTGATAGTATGGCGAAAAAAGGACTTATAATGGCAAGGACGGACAAAGGAACAAAAACCTATGCGAATGCTATGCTACTTGTAGGTATCTTCGAATTTCAAGTTGATAAACTTACTGATGAGTTTGTTAAATACATTGAAAAATACATGAAAGAAAATTGGATTCTGGAATATGCTAAGATTCGTATTCCTCAATTGCGTACGATTCCAGTTGGATTGGACATCGATCATAATATAGATATCTCTAGTTACGATGATATTAAACGTTTTATTAAAGACATTAAAGGCCTCTTTATGGTAGCTAATTGTGTTTGCCGTCAGGCTAAAGATATTGTTGGAGAACCTTGCTCAATTACCTCTAGGAGAGAAATATGCCTTGCTTTTGGATACGGCGCCCAAATCTACATCGAAAATGGATGGGGTCGCGAGATTAGTAAAGAGGAATCCATCAAAATTTTACGACAAAATGAAGAAGAAGGGCTCGTATTCCAAACAGATAACTCAGAAGATGATATTGTTATTTGTAGCTGTTGTAATTGCTGCTGTCTAGGGGTTAGCGGCTTAAAGAATTCACATTCTCCTGGAAAAAGATGTTACTCAAATTATTATGCCCAAATAGAAACTGATTCTTGTGTAGGGTGTGGGGTTTGTGTGGAAAGATGTCCAATGATCGCAATTTCACTAGGAAATAGCACAGCAGTATTAGATCCGGATCGATGCATTGGCTGCGGCAATTGCGTTGTTACATGTGAATCCGAAGCGATTTCACTGCGAAAAAAAGAAAAGGAACACGTTCCCTTCAAGACTATGGAGGAATTATACGCCAGCATGCTCGATCGAAGAAAAATTCTTAAACAAAGATAATTACGAAGAAGTTCAAGAAAGATACCAATTAGTTTTTTAAATGAAAAAATCCTACTTTTTTTTTAATTCTTAAAGAAATAATGTGATGATAGTCAATACTAACAATGAAAGTAAATATCTCTAAGAAAACAAATAATAAATTAATAATGGCAGGTTTTATTGGTCCAATATTTTTCTTTACGCTTCTAACTATTCTTGGATTATTGTGGAGCATCATGTTAATAAAACTTGAGAAACTTTATTTAAGTATAAATCAGTGTTACAATGATTATTTTATTCATATCAATCTTTAAAGGCGAGAATTTGGTGAGTAAATGAAGGATTTGAGCGAAGAAGAAGAACAATGGTTAGAGGTTTTCGCTAAATATAATCCTTTTTTTGAAGATCTCTTCAGCTTTTTTTCTAAAAATAACTTCTTAACTGAAAAGCAATATGAACAATTAGAGGAAGAAATAGGTAGATTTGAAGAAGACGGAAACTATATTTTAGATAAAGCTGATTTTAGATTTTTAAAAGAGCACGCAGAAGAGAATGAAGATTTAAGAGAAATTCTTGATATCTATGAGGAAGATGGATTTTTGGATGATTCTGATTATAATGCACTTATTTATATAAAATTAGAATTGAATCCTGATTTTGCGAAAAGAGAAATAGTAGCAAGCAGATCTGATAATGCATTACAAAGAAATCTAAAACTCAATGAAATCAAGGAAGAAATAACTAAGGAGGAACAAAATCAAAAATTAACTTACCCTAAAGTATGCCCTAATTGTAGTAAGAAATTAGCTATTTATTTTGGTAAAAATGGACCATTTTTCGGTTGCAATGGTTATCCACATTGTAAATATTCTTTTAATATTGAAAACACTTGGAATATTCTATGTCCAGATTGTGGAAGCCTTATGCATGAACGAACTGGAAGCCGTGGAATCTTCCTAGGGTGCGGAGGCTACCCCGATTGTAAATTTACATACCCAATAAGAATCAGCAAAAATGTGAAGAGTACCCTTACACCAGTAAAGGATCAAATTAAAAAAAAAGCGCTTGATCAGCAAGAAACTGCAACAAAAATTACTCCTGATAATATATTAAAAATTAAACCACACGAAAAAGGGGCTTCGAGAAAGAGAAACCCTATTTTTGTTTTAGAATTAGAAAATAATAAATGGTGGATTGGAAGCTCTAAAAATCCTTCAACCACAATCGCAACACATAGAGAAGGAAAGGGAAATGTGTGGACAAGAGAAAATAAAGTAATCAAAGTTGAAGAGATTATCGAAGATGGAGATCTTACCGAAGTTATGATTCGGTATATAACAAAATATGGTTGGAAATGTGTAAGGGGAACAAATTTTAATGATTCTTATAATACTTATATCCCGAAAAAAATACAAATGCACATTAAAAGCCAGGATGGAGGCTTAGAGTATTTAAATGAAAACGAGGATCGGACAAGATCAAAAGCTGTATTTATCCTACGACTTGAACATGGAAAATGGTATGTGGGTAAATCTTCAAATGTAAACATAAGAGTTAGTAACCTAAAAAAAAAGGGGAATTATTGGATTCAAATGAACAAATTAATAGCCCTTGAAGAAGTAAGAGAGAATGCTGACCTTAAGGAAGTCACATTGGAATATATGAGAGAGTATGGATGGGAAAATGTTCGTGGATATGCGTGGAGTCAATGGAATATGAAAAATCCCCCGAAAGAATTAAGATAAAGTAAATTAAAATTTTCGTGAAATAACCGAAGTCCTATATTTATGCCGTTTTACAGTAATTTGAAAATATTGTGACAAGAATTCTTTAGGGTCATTGAATTCCAAGGTTTCCGTTTAATTCTTGCTTAAAACTTCCATTACTCGATACTCTACAATCTTTCTCACTAGATCATAAGGAATCGGTTTATCTATTGGAAACTTGATTGTACCTTTTGATACTTTATATGGAAACAATTCATTCTTAAAAACATCAATTTCTGAAGGAGAGGGATAAAAACCAATATGATTTTTATATGCTGCGAAATGTACCAAGTTACCATTTAGTTTGAATGTGGGCATTTGATAACTTATCGTTTCAACCGCTTTAGGGGCAGCTTCTCTGATTGTCCGCCTTAAGTTTTTTAAAATTTCCTGAACTTTGTTCGGGAACGTACCGATATACTCATCTATCGTTTTAAATCGTTTTTTAGATGGATCCATATCGTTTCCTTAATGATTATTATATCCAAATGTAGTATTTATCTATTGAGATCAACACTATTATAACTAAAACTTTAGTCAAACTACTCAAATAAAATTTAAAAATTCAGTAAATTATATAAATGGAAGAAAAATAATTTACACCTTGTATGTTAGAACGCTTTGAACTACTTTTTGCTATAGTAGGAGGATGGGTTGTTTCTATATTATTTCTTATTATAATCAGATTAATACGCGGCAAAAAATTTCCAAATGGAGCTGTAGTTATTGAAAACGGAACGTCTAATGAGAGCTATAATCCGGGTTATAATATATTTTTACTAATAGGAATGGGACTCATCTCTTTTTTGAATTTTCTTATAGTTTTTCTTTGCATCTTTAATTTCTGGGATTCAATCTCGCGATATATCGCTTTTGACTTCCCTAAATGGATAAATTGGATTGGATTGATAGGTATTTGGATACAAGATGGATGGGGTGTTGCTGTTTTTTCATATAATGTTAATTACACTCCCGCATATAAATCTATGAAGTCGGACTATGTATTAGCAACAGGAGGTCCATATAAATATATGAGACATCCTATGTATACAGCCAAAGCAATATTAGTAATCTTCTTTTTTTTAGCGACAGGAATTTGGTTATCACTTCTGGGTGCTTTATCATGGTTAGGTTTATCCGCGCAAGCCAAATTGGAAGAAGAAGCATTATTGAAAAAATATGGCAAGAAATATCAAGAATATATGAATGATACAGGTCGATTCTTTCCAAAAAGAATTAATTTAAAATTTTCGTGAAATAACCGAACACTCAAATCGATAATAAGTTTTCAGAGAATAAATGGGTTTATTAAACTTTATGACAGTAATATAATTTTAAATATGAGCGCCACATTTATTTATGGTATATTTATTATCAGAAATTCATTACCAGTGAAGTCCAATGAAAAGTAAATTATCCTTTTTTATCCTTTTAGTTTTTATATTTGGTTTTAGTATACACAATACAAATCCTTACAATTGCAATCCATAAATTTGACAGAAACATTTAAATATTTACATCCCTCCTAAATCGTACTCTTTTATATATTGATGTCCCAGAGCAAATCCACTTATGAGTGATAAAATTGGAAAGAACCAAGAGTAATGAAACATTTGAAATTACGAAGCCTGTTGAAATTCCCGATTCCTGTCCTGAATGCGATAAACCTTTGAAAAGGAGTTTAGGAAAATACGGTCCATTTTTAAGCTGTTCTGGGTATCCAGAATGTAGATACGGATATAACATAACTAATCATACTAGGGTTATTTGCCCAGAATGCAGAAATATATTAATGGTTAAAAAAGCAAAAAATAATAATTTCTTGTTCTTAGGTTGTTCAAATTATCCAACTTGTAATTACATTTTTAATTTTAGCCGAAATTCAGTAAGCTGTACCGATTGTGGTAATGAGTTAGCAATTTACGAGAATAGATTTGGTAAATATGTCGGCTGTAGAAATTATTCTGAGTGCAATTTTAAAATTTATGTTCGGAGTCCAAAATTAGGGCTTCTTCTAAATCTGGAGATAAGGGGGGAGCAAAAATTTCACAATCATACTACTGCATCTTTCGAAAAAGAAAGTACAATAGAGAGCAATAAGGATTTCAAAGAAATTCAAGAAAAATTAAATCTCCATCAAATTAGTTTGCAAGAAGTTTACGAACTTTGTAAGAAGGCTTATGAGAGGGGATTAAAGACGGATATTAATACTCTCTATATAGCCTCTTTATATACTCTAACTAAAGTGAAGGGAATATACGTTGATCTAGGTAGATTTGCACAATTTTCAGGAATTAATAAAAAAATACTCTTAAAGAAGTATAAAAAATTAAGAATGGATGTTTTACCATTTTTGAATTATGAGATAAAAAGACAATCAATAAATGATTATATAGAGATTTTTTCAAACAAACTTGAAATAAATGAGGATATAAGGAAAATCTCCCACAAGATTATAGCATTAGCAAAAAAGGAAGGTTTTTCCTCAGTTGGTAAAGATCCTAAAGGAATTGCGGCAGCAGCTATTTATATTAGTTCAAATGCTAAAAAAAGGAGAATCACGCAGTCTAAAATTGCCGAAGCTGCAGCTATTACAGAGGTTACCTTACGAACCCGGAATAATGAACTAAATAGATTTATTAGCTTATGTTTATTGAGAGCAAAATAATTTAAATAGCTGTAATTCGTGAAATAACCGAATTCTTGAAAGAATTATAAATGATGAAATTAGTATGATAGCAAATTATAAATATTTCTACTTAATAGCTTTTAATTAATTTAAGAAAATTTATGTTATATTTAGCAATTTCATAAAATTTCGATTCTCTAATAGTTTATTTTAAGGTGCGTTAAAAATTATCGAATTAATTGATAATGCGAGTGAAAGAATAAAAAGAATAAGAAGCAGATTCCTTGATGATGTTCCTTTAATTTCTATCGAGAGAGCACAACTTTATACAGAAAAATGGAAGGAAACTGAAAATAATGGGTTTCCGCTTAGTGTAAGAGTTGCTCTTTCAATGAAGAATGTTCTTAAAAATATGACTATATATATAGATCCTGATGATCGAATCGCAGGAAAATGGACAGAAAATTTTATCGGAATACCTATTGACATCGAACGTGGAATATGGAATAATGTTTTTGAAGTTGAACTTGATACGAAAACTATGAATAAGTATATGAAAGAAAGTAATAAGAACTACATGTCATATATGATAAATAAAAATTCAGAAGATATATTATATTTATTTATACCAATTTATTTATGGGTTTTATATATATTTTATGTAACATTACTTGATGATTTAGATAAAATTCAATTATTTAA
>JABXKD010000090.1 GCA_013375475.1 Promethearchaeota archaeon | reverse complement strand
AAATATGAGGAAAAGAATAATTGCAATAGGTAATAGCGACACCATAACCCACGGTTTTCGACGACCCCATCTTGTGTGAGTTCTATCTGATAGAGATCCAATAAATGTATCGTTGAAACTATTCCATATTGACCAAATAATAAATCCAAGAGTTATCCATTCAATATCAAGCCCCACTACTGCAAAATAAAATGTAAACGCTAAAAATGTGAATGCTTGGTAGGATGCAATATCAGAAATTTGACCGATGCTGTAGGAGACTGCACGTTTATACGAAAATTTTCTTTTTTGGTTTTCACTCATGATCTTCACTTATAAATAAATTAGTAATAATCATAATTCTTTTCTGTCTTTATAAATATTTAGATGTGCTTTTCATTTAATTAATAATAATCACTTATAGGGACAACTTGGACCTATTTTTATAGATTCTTAATAGAATTTTTTATTTCATTCTATTTGAACCAATATAAGACAAAAATAAAAATGATTTTTACATTTAACAAATATATCACAAAAAAACCATCAAGAGTATAGTCCAAAATGGATTTACAAAAGTTGTTCAAACCAAAATCAATGGCGGTTGTAGGAATTTCAAAAAAGAACCCATTGAGTCCTGGAAGAATCGTTTTGTTAAAGAATGAATTTGAAATGAATGTTAAAGTATATGGAATCTATCCAACGGGAGGAGACCTCGAAGGAATCAAATTATACGAAAAATTAGATAAATTGCCTGAAATCCCCGACCTATTGGTCATTGCAGTCGGACCAGACGACACCTTAGGGTACGTTCAAGATTGCGTTGATTTAAAGATCCCTTCTTGCGTCATAGTTGGAGGAGGTTTTGCTGAAATTGGGGGAAAAGGGAAGAAAAGACAGGAAGAACTCGAGAAACTGGGGTTTGATAACGATATCGCAGTTCTCGGACCGAACTGTTTGGGAGTTTACGCGAGCCCTACTGTTGACACAATCTTTTTACCTACGGAACGCATCACTCGGCCTCCTAAAGGGTCTGTAGCTTTAATCAGTCAATCGGGAGGTGTCTTAGTAGACCAATTCTTTGTAAAATTCAAAGAAAGAAACATCGGAGTGTCAACTGCAGTTTCTATAGGAAATCGTGCAGTAGTGGACGAGGTAATGTTGTTAGAATATTTTAGCAAAATTGATCAAGAAACATCTAATATTGCTTTCTACTTAGAAGGATTTAAAGAGGGCAGAGCAAGACAATTTTTACAATTAGCTAAAGAATCAGAAGACACCGTAGTAACATTTTTTGGAGGAAAGACTAGAGAAGGAAAAGTAGCTACCCAATCCCATACAGCCAGTTTAGCAGGAGATTACAAAATTCTTAGTGGGGCTTTAAGACAATATCAAATAATACAACCTAACTCAGAAAGAGAGCTATTAACGAGTCTAAAAGTCTTCGACGTCCTATCTCATCGGAAAAATCCTTTTGGGAAAAATGTAATTACGTACGGAGACGTCGTTATTGTATCGGTTTCTGGTGGTCACGGTGTTATTGCTTCTGATATGCTGAAAAAGTATGGTTTGAATGCGGTTCGACTTGAAAGACAGGAGAAAAAAGATTTAAAAGAGTTAATGAATCCCTCAGCAAGAGAAATTGCTTCCTTTAACAATCCAATCGATTTAACAGGTTCAGTAATTGATACGGATATCGAAGATGTAGTACGCTATTTATCAGATATTGAACGGATCGAGTGTATAATATTATTATTGCTTCCGTATCCTCCTAATATCTCGTTTCAAATAGGAAGAAGGATTGCAAATATAGTTTCAACGAAGAATAAGCCTGTAGTGTGCTTTGTTCCATATGTTGCAAAGTATACTCTTATAATCGAATCTCTTGAACTCGCATACATCCCTGTTTTTCATTCCATTAAGGAAGCAGTTCAAGCTGTCTCTGCTCTTAAACATCGGACTAGAATAGATAATGTTAAGAAGGGCAATTTATTCTGGGTTTGAAATCTTAATCTTATACTTAGATTTTTTAAAATAGTTTTTAAACAAAAGATTACAAATTTTTTTAAATTAATTTCTAATATAGTTCTTAAAGCATTTCACTTTGAAGGAGATAATATATGGAACAGCATATTGGATGGATTGGAACTGGCGTTATGGGGAAATCTATGTGTGCTCATATTTTAAATGCGGGTTATAAAATTTCAGTCTATAATCGAACTAAGGAAAAAGCTAAAGAATTAGTTGATATGGGTGCAACTTGGTGTTCGAACCCAAAAGAAGTTGCTGAAAAAAGCGATATTCTTTTCACTATTGTTGGATTCCCTCATGATGTCGAGGAAGTTTATTTAGGTGAAAACGGAATTTTAAAATCAGTAAAAAATGGCTCAATTTTAGTAGATATGACAACTTCTGAACCTTCTCTTGCTCTAAGAATTTATAATATAGCAAAGAAAATGGGAGCATCCTCTTTAGATGCGCCAGTATCGGGAGGAGATGTTGGAGCAAAGAACGGAACTTTAGCGATAATGTCGGGCGGTGATAAGGAAATATATGATAAAGTTTATCCTCTTTTCGAACTCATGGGAAAAAATATTGCTTATATGGGTAAAGCTGGAGCAGGACAGCATACAAAGATGAGCAACCAAATACTAATTGCTTCGACGATGATTGGAGTTGTCGAATCCCTTCTATATGCACACAAAGCTGGAAATGATCTGAATGAAGTGATCAATGTTATTGGGAAAGGAGCTGCGGGATGCTGGTCGATTAATAACCTTGGTCCTCGAATAGTAGAGGGTAATTTTGATCCTGGTTTTTTTATCAAGCATTTCATAAAGGATATGGGTATTGCTCTTAAGGAAGCTAAAAACATGAATCTTTCATTACCAGGTTTAGCTCTAGCTTATCAATTTTATATTTCAGCTACTGCATTAGGATTTGAAAATCTTGGAACTCAAGGACTTTACAAAGTTCTGGCTAAAATGAATGGAATTTAGATTAATAAAAAATCTTTATTTTCTTTAATTAAAATTTCGTAATTTTAACGATTTAGATGTGATTTTTTACTATATTTAAACGTATTCGAATTAACTTCTCGATTTCTTGTAACTTGGGCAGTTCATTCTCCTCGCAGAAAGCGTAGGCTATTCCTCCAGCACCTGCTCTTGCCGTCCTCCCAATACGATGTAAATAAGTTTCCACTTCATTTGGTAAATCAAATTGTATGACATGTGAGATTTCATTCACATCAATTCCGCGAGAAGCGACATCTGTAGCTACTAGAACACGTATTGCTCCAGTACGAAAGCTTTGAAGCGCATTTTGACGTGCAGTTTGTGATTTATTCCCGTGTATAGCATCAGTGCGTATTCCCTTCCTTTTTAAAATCTTAACAACTCGATTGGCCCCGTGTTTTGTGCGCATAAAAACCAATGCTCGTTTAATCGATTTATCGAAAAGTAACTTTTCCAATAATGCTTGCTTTTTATTTTTGGAGATTAAAAATACAGATTGTTTAAGACTTTCCAAGGTTGGTTGTTCTGGTGATATATCTATTCTTATGGGTGTATTTAGAATACTATTGGCCAGTTTTTTAACTTCAGGTGGTATCGTAGCAGAAAAAAGTAGGGTCTGTCGGTTCTTTTTAGGTATATAGTTAATGATGGTACGTATATCTTTGATGAAACCCATATCAAGCATTCTATCACCTTCGTCTAGAATCAAAACCTCAACATAACCAAGGTTTATATGACCTTGCCTGATCAAATCAAGTAATCTACCCGGAGTTGCAACCAAAATGTCTACTCCTTGTTGCAATTTTTTCACTTGTGGGTTTTGTCCAACCCCTCCATAAACAACAGTATTTCTTAGTCCAGTATATTTTCCATAAATATTAAAACTGTCTTTAATTTGGATTGCAAGCTCTCTTGTAGGAGCAACTACTAAAACACTGATATTACGCTTGGTTTTCATGTTATTGTTGTTCTTGATACTAACTAATCGTTGCAAGATAGGAAGGGCGAAAGCAGCAGTTTTTCCTGTCCCTGTCTGAGCACAACCTAGTATATCTTTTCCATTCAATATAATAGGGATTGCTTGAGCTTGAATTGGTGTCGGAGCCTCATATCCCGAATCTCTTACTGCCTGTAAAATCTTAGAGTCTAAATCAAGATCAGCAAAATTAATACCACTATCAATTTGGTTGTATTGTAATGGTTTATTTTTTTTTGATATCCTAGATTGCACAACTTCTTCTAACCGTGTTACTTCAATAGCAGCAAGGCCTTTTTTTTGTGGTTGAATTGTGAAAGTAAGGTAATCACCACTGGTGATATTATTATCTTCGTTTGGTTGCAGTGCAGTATGGTGTAAAAAAATATCCTTACCATCCCTATCAAGGGTTATAAATCCAAACCCTTTCTTCTCATTATACCATTTGACCGTTCCGGTCATTCTTTGTGTTTCTTTTAACATTTTTATTCATAATTTTCTTTCTTTTATGGGTATAACCTGCTCATATATCATTGTTTTATTATGGATAAATCTATGAGCGGGAATATTCACTAAAATAATTAACTACCCCATCTCAAAGGAAGAAATTAGATTTGATGCATTTATCAAAAAAGCATCATTTAAATCGATGAATAAATCTTCAATATTAAGAAGTAATAATTACTAAAAAATAACCCAATATTTAGTAAAAAAGAGTTACATCGCCTTTATAGTTTAAGTATTCAAAAATTCAATAGTAAATATTTCAGATTTTCTCCCAGATAACCATTGAAAATGTTCTATAATTATTATTAACCATAATTTTCAGTTATATAATTGTCAAAATGTTGTAAAGCTTCGGGCATGTTTTTTCTTCCGAAACCTATTCTAAAGTGGCGATCACCATAATCGTAATTAGTACTCGGCATTAAAAGCACGCTCTTTTTCTTCAGTAGATCTAAACAAAAAGCCTGAACACTGTCATTTACTAGTAATCTCGGAAAAGCTACCGATCCTGCATTAGGCCTTATCCAACTGAAGATGTTATTGTGTCTATTAAAAAAATCATCCAAGAGATTCAAATTGTTCATAATAATTTCTAAATTTCTATTTAGAATTCTGTTTCTCTTGCGTAGTGCTAAGATTGCAAAAAACTCACTTAAAGCACTATTACAAATGGTTGTATAATTCTTAAAGGAAGCAATTTCTTTAAAAAGCGAAGTATGTTTTGTTGCGATCCATCCTATTCTTAATCCCGCTAAACCAAATGCTTTGGACATAACCCCAATTGAAACTCCCTTATCTATAAGATCGCAAGCAGATGGTAATCTTTCAGCTTCTGTATATTCTAAGAATTTGTATACCTCATCAGAAAGTAAATAGATGTCATTTTCTTTAGCCAAATTAATAATTCTATTATAGATATCTCTCTTAGGGAGGTAACCCGTAGGGTTGTGAGGGAAGTTAACAACAATACACTTAGTTGATGGGGTTATGTTAGTTTCTAAAAATTGTAAACTTAGTGCCCATTGGTTTTCATCATCCATTACCCACTTGGTGACTTTACATCCTATAGCGTTAGCAATTTCGTAGAGAGATTGGTATGCCGGATATTGCACGATTATATGGTCCCCTTTATTCAAAAGAACATTCATAAATATAAAAATCGCCTCTTCAGCCCCGGAAAACACAATAACTTCCTCAGCGTTAATTTTACTATATAATTTAGAAATTTCTTCTCGTAAAATAGGATTACCGAGAGATTCAGTATACCCTAACCAGACTTTTTTAAGATCTTCTAAGGAAGTTTTCTCTAACGTTAGCAATTCATCTACGCTAAATGATTCGCAATCTGAAGAGCATAAAGAGTATTCAACATTAAACTCGTACTTCGCAAAATATTCTTCCAACTTAAAGCCCTTAATTCTCATTTCATTAAAGAATTAAGATTGGTAAGATATAAAACTAGGTAACATCAATAATTTTTTCAATTTGCTTAATTGTTTTTTCAACGAATTCTTTATCATTAATCGTAAGTTCGATGGCATTTTGCGGACAAATTTCAACACACCGACCACACCCCCTACATTCTTCACTAATTTTGGCACGGTCGTCAACTAAATGTATAGCATCGACAAAACATATACCTTGCATACAAGTTCCACATCCTATACATTTTCCTGTTACTTCTATGCTTACGCCTGGCATTTTCTGTATTTTGGAGCCAATTTTCGGCGCTAAAACAGGTGATATCCGCCACAAACAACAACAAGGGCAACAATTACAAATACTAAGAAGCTTGTACCCTGGATTTACCCCAAGCCATTGTTTATCTAAAAGATTTCTGCCAATCATATGAACTAAACCTGCTTCTTTACATTTTCTTAAATGTTCAAGGGCTTCTTCCTTAGTTACAAGCCTTCCTAATTGAGGATTAATCCCTAAAACAGCTTCTCCTAGGAAAAGGCATCCTAAATCGATTGGATAGTCGTTACACTGCATTGAATCTCGACATATACAGAAATTCATTACCCAATGATAGTTGGCTTTTTCAATAAAATGTTCCAAAACTTTTGAGGGTAACACCATTTCCGCTTGCTTTTCAACTTCTTCATTAATAGCTATGACCTTATCTTTCGTTAAGTAAATAATGTCATCGCCTTCAAAAAGTAATATATCGAAAACTTTTCCTATTATTGGAACCCTCGTTAATTTAGCTATTAATTTAATATTTGGAAATGTTTTTTCCAGTAAATTCACGAACCATAGAGGTCTTGCCATATTATTTTCATTTCCATTAATTCTAATCTTAACTATCTATTATTTTGTAGGAAATATAAAACTAGTTCAGTAAAACATAGTATCTAGTTTTTCTTTTAATTTATGTGGGGCGAATTTAGGTTCTCGGTCAAAAGTTAGCAAACCATTAATTTCTTGAAATTGATCGTAAAGTTCAGTATAACAGAAGCCCTGAATCCACTCTTTTCTCGCATCGAATTCCTTGAATAAGTCTAATACTCTTTCAAACAAACCCTTGGAATCTTTGATTAAACCTCCATAACCCCATTTCTTTTCAATACTTTCTTTGAAATCATAACCAAAACCTCCAATTTCACTGTAAATAATAGGCTCGTTCTCGTATTCATATGGTTTTAAATATGGTTTTGGAACCGATGTTTTATGACTATCAATTTCTTCCTCTAATGATGCCGGTAATAAGTCAATATTTGAATAAAAGTGCCGGGTACAAACATCGTTATGCCCTGTATGCCACCATCCATCGTCGTCTATAATTAATCTAGTTGGATCAATTGATTTTATCAAGAAATATAAAGAGGATGTATAATATCCTCTTTTTGGGTCTTTTTCTGCTCCAGAAACCCCCCAACCTTCGTTTAAAGGTACCCATGCAATAATCGATGGATGGTTATAATCTCTTTCAATTTCTGCTACAAATTCGTTAATAAGTCGGAGTTGTGATTTCACAGAGAAACGATAACTATTACCTATTTCACCCCACACAAGTACACCCATGTTATCACACCAATATAAAAATCGGGGATCAAAGGTTTTTTGGTGCGTTCTTAAACCGTTAAATCCAAAATCAATAACGTATTGAATATCTTTTTTAATATGTTCGTCAGATGGGGCCGTATATAAGCTTTCAGGCCAATACCCTTGCACCAGAAATAGTTTTTGATATAAAAGTTTATCATTTAGAAAAATTCGTTTTTGTTTATTTCCAGAATCAGCAATTGATATCTTTCTCATGCCGAAATAACTTGATATCTCGTCATATGTTTCACTTGTTTTTTCGTTTTGAATTTTTAGTGAGAAGTCGTACAAGTTCGGGCTACCGATATCCCAAAGATGTAAATGATGGTCGGGTATTTTAACCTTGAACTTGAAGCGAGAAGGATTATCGAAGAACATTTTTCTACTGAGCATTTCAATCTTTTCTTTCACAAGTTTCTTGTTCTTTCGTCGACCAACTTTTCCGATGAAATCTATATTAATAGTATCTTGGACGATGGATTGATCGTTAAATAAAATATTTATGATCAAAGAGAGCTCTGGAAATCCAATCCCCTTCATATTAATATCAAATACAACTTCAGTTTTATCGACATCTGGAATAATTATTAAGTCTTCTATACAGTACTCTGGAGATAAAAATTCCAACCATACCGTTTGCCATATACCTGACACTCTCGGATAAAAGATTGTCTCAATTTCAGTTTTCCAGAACTGTTTACCTCTAGGAATCTCAAGATCTTCTGAAGGATCTTCTACTCTAACAACTAAAACGTTAGATTCTTCAAGATAATTCGTTATATCTAGCGAAAATCCTACGTATCCTCCTTCATGAGAGCCTACGCATTCTCCATTTAAGTATATCAAACATCTATAATCAACAGCTCCAAAATGAAGTAGAACCTTCTTACTTTTGAATTGCTTGGGAATTTCAAAAACTCTTCTATACCACATTACCTCATGAAAGGAATTATCTTCGATTCCACTTAATTTACTTTGAAAACAAAAAGGAACAGTTATTTTTCTATCAAAATTCTTTGAGTTTTCTTTTTTATACCATCGTTCTTTTAATCCTATATCAGCATCGTCAAAACTAAAATCCCACTCTCCATTAAGGTTAATCCAATTGTTTTCTCGTACAAATTGAGGTCTAGGATACTCTGGTCTTGGAATGTTAGATTTGCTTAAATTTTCCATGAGAGAAAAAAAAATATTATAAATAAAAAGTTATCCAAATTTAATATAACTATAAATTTTAAAAGAAATTTTGATAAAGGTTTAGTTGGAATGAGTGAATTAAATCTGGGAAATTTGAAAATTAATCAGTTGGGATATGTATATAAAGATATTAAAAAACAAGCTAAAATTTTTGAGGAAAAATTAGGATTACCAAAATTTGCATATCTGGAAAATAAACCGGCTAAGTACAATTATCGAGGAAAAGAAACCACGGTCCAAACTATGCTTGGTTTTAGTAGATCGTTAAACATCCAAATAGAATTAATACAACTTATAAAGGGAGATTGTATCTTTAAAGAATTTATCGATTCAGGTAGAAAGGGTCTCCATCATTTTGGAATATATGTAGAAGATGCTGATACTATAGTAAAACAATATATAAAAAGAGGATATTCGGTCGTTCATGAAGGAATCACTGCCGGTGTGCGAAAAGTAGTCTATATTGACACATTTGACGATTTTGGAGTATACCTTGAATTCCAACAAACGCGTAAAAAGAGAATTAAAAAATAAAAATCTACAGGTAATAGAGTGATATGAATTCGTTAGAATTAACTCTTTCAGCTATAAAGGGAATGCCTGAAAAAATTCCCTTTAATCCATTCATAATGCATTTAGCAGCATCTTTACTTGGAGTTGATTACAACCACGAATATTGTCAAAACCCAAATATTTTAGCTAAAGCGCAAATAAAATGTGCTAATTTTTTTGGTATTGATCATGTTAATGTCTCAACAGATGCATATCGTGAGGCTAGCGCATGGGGGGTAGAAATTGAGTGGTCTAGTCATACTCCAGTTGCTAAATCACATCTAAAGATTTCTGATTTTGATTCGATCGAGGACCCTGACTTACTTTCTAACCAGAGAATAATCAATCGAGTAAACGCTGTAAAAGCATTATCTGAGTTAGTGGGTGGAGAACAGTGCGTTGTAGGTTGGATTGAAGCGCCTTTTGCAGAAATTTGTTGTTTGTTTGATTTAGTTAATGTGTTAATTTTATGCCGTTATGATGATTGGGATAAAAAAATTGCCTCGCTTATCAATAGAGTCTTACCAATCCAAAAAGAGTTTGCTAAATTACAAATTGAAGCTGGAGCTCATGTTATTGGAGCTGGAGATTCAGCAATCTCACAAATTGGACCACACAGATATGAAAAATGTTGCTTGAAAGCAACGAAGGATCTATTTGACTTAATCCAAAATGATGTTCCGGTCTTGTACCATATTTGTGGCGATAATGGTGTGATCGATAAAGAAGGTAGAGACATGTTAAAGTTAGTATCAAGCACAAATTCTGCAATTTTAGATTTGGATTATCAAGTAGATTTAAAACTAGCTAAAGAAAAGATTGGAAAAAAAAGTTGTATTAGAGGAAATACCAATACTCAGGTTTTAGGAAGTCAAACTTATTCAATTAATGACGTAAGCAATGAAATTGAAAAAACAATTGAATTAGGAAAACCAGGGGGTAGGTATCAATATGCCGCAGGATGTGAATGGCCCTGGAAACCGTTGTCAATGGCAAGTCGGAATTTAGGGATTGCTAGAACATTGGTTGATAAATTAGGTAAATATTAATTTTGAAATTTGGAGTTAATTATATATAGATTTAGGTTAATTTCATTAAATATTAGAGAAAAGAATTGATTTGACATGAAAATTGATATTGATATTTTAAGGAAGTTAGAGCGATCAATCGATACCTATAATCCAGAAAATGGGGAAGTATCAATTAAAATTCTAGGTTATGGCGAAATAAGCCTCGTTTTTGAGATTGTGGGCGATCCAGAACAAATAGCATATAAAAGAATCCCCATTTTTGACAATGAAAAGCAAGTTAAAAGGCATATTTGGGCTTACAACGAATACAATAGAATTTTAACTGAAGAAGTGGGATTAATTCTTCCTGATTACGATGTAACGTGGTTTAAAGACGATAAAGATAAGATTCAATTTTATTGCGTACAAGAAAAGGTCATGTCTGAATCGGTAGGCAATATAGTAATTCATGAGGTAAGTAATGAAGACATCAATACTCTGATTTTACTTGCGATGAGGGATATGAAAAAAGTATGGCTTTATAGTAAAAACAACGAAACAATAAATTTAGGATTAGATGGTCAGATTTCCAACTTTGCTGTTATTGGTTACGATCCAAATAACCCTAAGATCCAAGAGGATACTAAATTAATTTACTTCGATACATCTACTCCAATGTTTAGAAAAAATGGGATAGAAGCAATGGACGCAGAATTGTTTTTAAAAAGCACACCCTCATTTTTGAGGTTTCTTGTGAAAGCGGCGTTTCTAGACGAAGTTGTCGATCGATACTATGATTGGCGGTTGGTAACTATTGATTTAATTGCTAACTTCTTTAAAGAACAAAAACCTGAGCTTATACCGGGGATAATTGACCAAATTAACAAATTTTTTAAAGAGGAAGCAAGCGAGTTCAACATGGAACCTATCACATTTGAAGAAGTCGAGAAATACTACAAAAACGATAAGATGATATGGGTCATTTTCCAAAATGCGAGGAAAATTGATAGATATATTAAAACTAAACTTTTTAAGAAAAAATACGATTTCTATCTGCCTGGAAAAATTAAAAGGTAAGAAAGTTCTATCATTTTACAGGATTTTATCATGATTAGAGCATTTATAGCGATTGAATTAAATGATAATACCACGATTGATAAAATTAAGTCGTTTTCTGCTCGTCTAAAGCAAAATCAAGACAATTTGAAAATTGTAGCGCCAGAGAACCTTCATTTGACAGTTAAATTTTTAGGTAACATTTCTGAATCCTTAGCACCAAAAATATATAAGATTCTGAAAGAAGAAATAAACGAAAACATGTTTAAAGGAAAGGTTATTGAATACAAACTAAAGGGAGTAGGACAATTTAACAAGTTTTCCATACTATGGGTGAAACTCATTGGAGATATTCAATTCCTCCAAGAAATAAAAAATTCTACCGAAGAACTTTTAGATAAGAGATTAGATATTCAAAGAGATAGAAGAACACAATTCAAACCTCATTTAACTATAGGAAGATTGAAAAAAGATAAAATAAATTATCAAACTTTTAGTGCTTTAAAAAACTTAATTAATGAAAATAAAAATTTAGAGTTCGGTCCTTTTGTTGTAGACCAAGTGAAATTAAAGAAGTCTGATCTTACGCCTAAAGGACCTATATATTCCGATCTGGTTTATTGAATGAGTGCAAAACCTATAAAAGCAATTATTTGGGACTTAGATGGGACTTTAATAGATTTTAAAATTAATTCCATTAAAGCTCGAAGGAAAGCTATTAAAATCCTAAGAAATTACGGAATCTCTAAAGAGGCTCTTTCTAGTAAAACACCTCTTTTGGAAATTGTCAGATCTTCCAGAGAAACTTTTATCAAGCTTGGATTAACTCATGAAAAGATTAAAGAAATTATAAAAGAAGTGAATAACGCAGTAATCCTAGTTGAACACGAGGCAGCTATTAAGGCAACTTTAACAGATGGAATAATAGATGTTTTAGAATTCGCAAAAGAAAATGATCTTAAACAAGCAGTGTTTACTTACAATACGCATAGAAATGCGAGAACATCATTAGAAACTGTAGGTATTAATCACTATTTTGATGTTGTTGCTGGCCGGGATGATATTAAGAATCTTAAACCACACCCTGATCACTTAAAATATATATGTGAGAGAATGGATGTAAATTTAGATGAAATAGTTGTTATCGGTGATACTGGGCGTGATATTGAAGCAGCGTTAAAGACACACTCTAGATCCATTGCATTAAATACCAAAATTCCTAACTTCATAAAAAGAGAAACATTTAAAGAAGCAGATAAAATTATTGAACTAGACGAAATTCCAAATGAATTGATAAAAACTCTTGAAGAATTTTTATTATAGAATAAAAATAAATTATAAATACCATTTAATCTATTATTGAAATAATTTTATACAATTAAACAAATTATAATTCAAAAAAGGTTTAAATTTAAATAATGGGTCGAATAGAATTTGACTTAGATGTCTTAAAACCTCACGTTCCTTCAAACTATGTCGTTGCACAAGCGTTAGAGGAAATTCCTGGCGTTTTATTTATTCAGATAAAAACAGATGAGATCGATCAAAAAACTACATCTGTATTTATAACGATCAAGGGTACAGAAGATTTATCCCTTGAGGCTATTAAAGAAAAATTAGAAACTATGAATTGTGCCTTACATAGCGTCGATAGAGTGCAAATCGATAAACGAACTTAGCTACTTATTTCCAATTTTTTCATTTTTTTCAATATCATATAATTTTTATTACCAATTTTAGAAAACAATTAGTTAATCTTTTAACCTTATTTATTGAATCTTTTTTTAATATTATGTAATATAAGCTCATATCTTTCGAGCTTTAACCTTTGCCTATTTTTTAGTGTTTGTATCCTTTTGATCTCAAGCAATAGAAAATGTTAAAATGAATATTGATAACACTTTTATTATCAATAATACCTAATTATTTAATTATTAATTTCCAATTTTTTTAATTTATCAACGAAAATGTCGTTACCAA
>JABXKD010000008.1 GCA_013375475.1 Promethearchaeota archaeon | reverse complement strand
AAACATTTTTGAGATTCTCTGCTTTAATATAGGTAAATGTATGTTGCGTTTGATAAAATAAGTATTACTCCAAAGGATTACATAGGTAAACCTATGGCGGGTTATGCTCGGAAAGAACCGTGTTTAGGAAAATTAGATGATATTCACGCATATGGTGTATTGATAAGCCAAAATAACAAAAATACGAACCTACTATTTATTTCTGTTGATATTTTAAAATTACCCCTTTCAATAGTAGCGTATATAAAAAATAAACTGATTTCGAAATGTAAGCTTTTAAAATCAGACGCGATAATAATACACGCTACTCATACTCACTCTTCTTTTGATCTTACTGGTGAATTCTATTACCCAGGCGGAACATTGGCTTTTATAAAAGGAGTTATATTTGCTGATAATAAAAACGACGATTTTATTGTTTGGATGACTGATAGAATAGTAAGAATGGTTGCGAAATTATTTGAGGATTTAGAGCCATGTAGAATCGCTTGGAAAAAAGAAAAATTTAACCCTGATATAGTTCTTAATCGAAGATGGCCTACGAGAAAAGTTTTACCAGATTTAGGAATTATATCTTTTAAAAAATTGGAAAATAGTGATTTGATTGGTCTTATAATAAATTACGCTTGTCATCCGACTACTCTATCTTTTCAGAATAATAAACTGTCAGCCGAATTCCCTGGAAGAGTAAATTCCAAAATTGATGAATTAACGAGTAACAAAATTAAATCAATTTATTTCAATGGTCCTTCCGGAGATTTGAATCCTATCACAACTTCAGGCATGAATATGGAGAAAATAGATAAGGATAAAACCCTTACTTATGACCAGCTAGGAACTTATGAACATACAAAAAAAATGGGGTATACAATTGGAACTGAAGCTTTAAAATTAGCAAATTCTATACCCAAAGAAGATTACTCTACAATTATAGATATTGATGTGCATACAAGGAGATTTTTAATTCCTCAGAAAGACGCTAAATATTACTCAAAAGTATGGTTCTCAAATAAAGTTAAGTGGTTGATAAAAAAATATTTCCTGTTTAAATTAGCTAAGTTTGAGGAGAAATACGTTAATTTTCCTTTCTTCACAATAGAACGGAAACATTTAAAGAATTACGGGAAAACAGTCGTTCAATTTATAAAATTAACTGCTAGCAATGGTAATACTTACGGGATAATAACAATCCCAGGAGAGTTATTTGAGGAAATTGGAGAAAATATTATACAAGAATCTCCAACTTCGGAGAATACCCTTATTTTCCAAAATTCTCAAGATTGGATAGGTTACTTATTTCCCTTAGAAATGTACATTAAGGAGGGCGGCTATGAACCGTTTATGTGTTTTAGCCCCTTAGGTGGTGCCTATATAGAGAGGGGGACAAAGAAATTTCTAAATGAATTAAAATAAATAATTATTATACCATTCGAAGATAATAGCTTAAATTTTATTTAATTTTTGCTACTACTAGACCTCATGTTAGATTGTTTTAAATAACCTTTAATAGCCGCAATATTATATGGCTTTAAATAGATTATAATAATAAATTATATCTTGAGCTTCTTCTTAACAAATATAGTTCGATGCAAAAAGGACCTATTTTGATGAAAAATAAGAGAAAAGTGTGGATTTTTTCATTTGAGTATGCTGGTGTAGCTAAAGTAGGAGGTTTAGGTGAAGTGCCTGCTAATCAAGCTAAACATTTAGCCGATGAGTTTGATATTACTGTATTTATGCCTTCTCATGGCCAACTTGAGAGGTTAAAAAATGAATATAAAATGGAAAAGTTACCTTTTAAGTGTGTTGGTCAATTTAATCCCTCACTATTTGGTTCGGAGTTATTAGAAGCAAATTGTGCGATCACTTTTCATAAATTTTGCATAGAAAATGTGAATATTATATTGCTTTCTGGAGAAAATTCATTCACATCTAAATATTTGGATGACACAACGGTCTACAATCCTACAACAATAAGAGGAAAAATTGCTTTGTACAGTTTAGGAATTCGATGCTTAACAAATCATTTCATAGAAAAATACAGAGAACAAATACCGGAAGTTGTGCATCTTCACGATTATCACGTGGTTTTGGGATATTTAGGATTGAAACAAGCTTTTATTAAAAAAGGATTAGATATCACAGCAATCTTAACCATACACTTATTAACATGGCCGAGATTTGAATACGAATTTTATAAAATAAGTGGTGTAGATGATACACCTATTAGGGTTTTGATGAGTGAAGGGTTCAAAATGCTGAGTTTAAGGGAGATATTTCTATTATCTCAAGAAAACAGCGGAGACTCAACAGATCATGGAATGCCTACTGTCGAAAAAATTGGTGCAATTATCTCAGATATAGTAACCACGGTAAGCCAATCGTACTTAATGTCAGACATTATTCCAAATTGTGGTAACGAATTAATCAAATTCAAAGCCGATTTCATTTGGGATGGGTGCGATTGGGATTATTACGATATTTTTGACAAAGTAATAGAGACATATGGATCGGAAATTCTCGAATTTTTAAAATTATCTTATTGGAATGAGATTAATGAAGGACATATGAAAGAATTCCTTTTAAAATATAAGATAGGAAATCTAAGCCAAAGCCCTCTGATTAATTCTCAAAATGTTCTTAACACAATAAACCAAATTTCAAATGGAAATCAGTTTATTAAAAACGGTATTATTAAAGCATTTTCGAATTCAGGGCCATTAATTCTAACAACAGGAAGAATTTCACCTCAAAAAGGTTTTGATACCATTTTAAAAGCTATCCCCGAGGTTTTAAATGTCATTCCTAATGCAAAATTCCTTTTTCTAATATTACCTACTGATTATAGTTTGAACGAAATAAGGAGCTATTCGGATTATGTAAAACAATATCCAGAAAATATCCGAATAATCTTTGGAGTGGCTCCAGAGATATTCAATCTAGCACATTTAAGTGCTGATGTGTACTGTGCGTTATCAAGATGGGAACCTTTTGGAATTATGGCATTAGAAGCTATGTCATGTAAAATTCCCATCATAGCAACCAAGGTAGGAGGCTTACAAGAAACTATAATAGATGCGGGATTGTATCCAAAAATAGGTACTGGCCTTTTGATATCAAAAGAGAACCCACTTCAGTTAGCTAAAGCGTTAATTTCTCTATTAAAAGCTTCTGAGGTCGCGGTTCGAGTAAAATCTTCTGAAAGCCATACAATTTACAAAGCTGATACATTGAACCTTGTCAACCAAATACCTGATGAAATTATAAAATCTCATGTTCTTATAAATCCGAATTTTTTCTTCAATATTAAAGAAAACTGTTATAAGAGGGTGAAGGAGAATTTTACTTGGAATATAGTAACTAAGAAATTAGCTCGCTTATATAATGATTTGCTTAAAACAGACTAAAATTCTTTTAAAGAGAAAAAGAATTGGGCATCTTTTCTAAAGACTATGTAAGATTCCAAAAAGATTTTAAATTCTGAAAAAGAGCATTAGGTTTATCTGGGACTATTTCTAATTCTTTTCGTATCCATTCTGAAATCCATTTAGATTTTTGCTTAAAACGTGAATCCATAAAAATAATGGCGCCTTTATCTTTTATTTTTCTTATAGGGCGCCCCGAAGCTTGATTTGCTCTTTGAATAGCAGGATAAAGATAGGCAAAATTCCATCCTTGATTATTAAAAACTTTGTCGTAGTACTGTATTTTTGCTTCAACTCGAGGAGTGGGTAAATGATATGGGAATCCCGCAATAACTACGGAATTCATATGATCACCAGGATAATCTTCTCCTTCTGAATTTCTTCCTCCGCACACTCCCAATAAAACAGCACCATTTCGAGAGGAATTTGCCATAGATTTGAAATCGTTTACAAGATAGGCATTTTCCGATGCTGAGAGCCCAGGTTCCTCAACAAATAATTGTTTATCATTCTTAATAGTTATACCTTCAATGCCATTATTAACTAATTCGTTAAGAATTTTATAGGAAGCGCAAAAAACTCCAACATTCGCCGGTGTACAAAACAAAACTTCATTTATTTTAGAAAGCATCTTTTTAAACATTGGGGCATTTCTATTCGTCCCCCGAGTATCAACACCTTCGGTAATTACTGCTTTTATGTTTTTTTTGTGGAAAGGTGAATCTGCGACAATACCTTTATAACCTTTACCACTATTTTGCAACCCCATTAGGTTGTTGTAAACGAAAGGATTTACAGTTCCAGAAAGATGAATACTAGTATAACACTCCTTTAGTATAGGGATCGCAATTTCTCTGGGATCTAAAGCTACAATTTCTATTGATATTGCAGATTTACCCTTGTTCGTTCTAATATTATAGCAAAAGAAATAATTATCTAATAAATAACATTTCATCCATTTCACCCAGAACTCCGCAAGAGGCCCTAAATAATCTCTTGAAATTTCACCATTTGCTAATTTTTCTTCGTGAACTGATACGCTAAAATCTTGCAGATCCGTAATGAAATTTCTAAATTCGTTCAGATTTGAAAAACGCATCATAGTATAAACTTGAGTTAACAATTTCTCTGCATCTATTTCTTTTTCAAATTCACGTAGGGTTTTTTTTTTCCTGGCTAAATGGTTTAAAAGTGAATTCACAAATCTCTGCATATCACTTGGTGAACGATACATCTCTAAATCCTTCAAACACAGCCTAAGTGAGTAGGGTGTTATTCTATCAGAATTAACTTCTGTTGCCATATCAATTACATTATGACATTCGTCAAGAACTAAAATGCAATCACGGAGTTCTTTATCTATAAATTGTAGGAAATTTTCGCGAATAAATGGGTTGAAAATCCATTGATAATTACAAATTATTAGTTTCATCTCTTTTAACAGAAACTTACTTAAAAAATACGGACATAACTGTTTATCTCTGCAAAAATGAATTAACTGTTCTGCATCAACTGGTTTATTCAGTAGTTCGGGAGCTAGATTGATGAGATTATCGTGCGTATCTTTTTTCTTTAATAAGTTAAGAAAATATTTACAACTTTTGTTTTTTCTAAGGTCTCCACACACAGCCATTGATTCGCGAGGTTTAAGTTTTAAAGATAAAAGTACTTCATTAAGGCACATTTCGTTCCTACCCCTGATGGAAAGACCGTTTACCTTGATATTAAGGTTATTTGCCTTTAAAAGTTCCGAAATTTTCGTGAGTTCTTTAATTATTCTTGCATTTTGAGAGTGAGTTCGGCATAGATAGATGATCTTTAATTTATTTTTGAACGCTAAAGGTAGTAGCGCACTTAAAGCAATTATGGTCTTACCGGTGCCATTTGGAGCAGATAATAATGAGTTCTTTTTATCAACTGAAGCTTGTTCAATTTGAATAATGATCTTCTCTTGATCTTGCCTATATTGCTCATATGGGAAGAATATTGAATAATTCATAAACAGAAATCGTGAGTTTTCTTATAGAATTTAGTATAATTTAGAATTTATATTAGTAAAGACCATATAAGTTTATTTATTAATGCGTTCTTTTACTATAAAAATGAGTGAAAATAATTCTAACGAAGTTTTTTTACGAGTAAGAGAAATAATCAACGAAACACTCCTAAGAGATGTGTTCATATTTGTTGTTTTTTATCTATTTATCCTCTCTCAATCTTGGACTAATATCTTCTTATTATTATTTCCGATTATTACATTTAGCTTCTCTTTCTTTTTCAGAATTATTAATTCGAACAAACATAGATATATTTTAGTTACCGATTTAATTACATATAATCCCCTTGGATTGGAAAGAAAACACGCAAATAGACTAAACTTCGCTACGCTAGTCCAGCTAATTTTACTATTTTGGATTGGAGCAGAATCTTTTTATCATCCTCAACTTATTGAAACTTACGATTTGTTCTTTAACATATTTTTTTTCCTTTTTTTTACTTTTGGGTTTTATTGGATTTTCATCGATATATGGAAATATGCAAAGATAGCAATCAGTTTAAAGAAAATTAATACTAACAAGACACTATCTTTTCTAAACATAAGACTTTTTCGGTTGATATCCATTGCAAATTTAATTACTTTTTTACTCTTAAATATATTAAATATATTCTTTGGATTACTTATTGATAATAATATATTATCAGGATTTGCATATTATTTACCCGGAACAGGAATCGAAAATTCATCGCCATTATTCGTTTCAATTATGCCGTTTATTTTTATTTGGATGTCTCCTTTAATTGCTAGCGTATTGTTCTCCCTTATTTATAAGGATTTAAATAGCATAACGCCCGCTGATTTAGTCAGATCTTTTAAAGAATTACCGGAAGAAGTCCGGAAACAGTTGATTGACAACTTTGCTAAAATTAATACCAAATTTAAACATGATTTAGATACAGAATAATTTAAAGAATAAAACTTTAAAAAAGCAGAATCCATTATAATTTTAATTAATTGTATATAAAAATCAAATATTTGCTTGGAAATGTCGCAACAAACGGATCAAAAACGACAATATCTCTTTAAAATTGTTGTAGTAGGAGACGGTGGCGTCGGTAAGAGCACCATGATCCAGCGTTTGATTACAGGAAACTTTGTACCGATGAAGATAACAATTGGTACTGACTTAGCCTCGTACGACATGCAATATGAAGACATTTCCGTGAAGTTACAGATATGGGATTTTGCTGGTGAGCGTCGATTTCGATTCTTTTTACCTAATTATGCAAGAGGTGCTCAAGGTTGCTTACTATGTTACGACATAACAAGATATACTAGCTTTCAAAATCTCAAAGAATGGTATGATATAGTAAAAGAAAATACTAAAACTGATACTGTATTTGTGCTTGTAGGGGGCAAAGCAGATCTCGCTTCGTATAGACGTACAGTTAAACAAGAAGAAGCTGAAGAACTACAAAATGAACTAGATATTCCTTATATTATCGAAACGAGCTCAAAAACGGGCGAAAACAATAAAAATGTGTTTGAAATGCTCGCAGAAGCAATGTTAAAAAAAAGAGAATTATTATAAAATATTAAGTTAAAAATTTATTGTAGGATATCTTTAAACTCATCAATATTAAGTTTAAGATATTTTGCAGTAAGCAAATCCTTTCCAATTAAGTTAATGAAGTTTTTCTTCCTCTTCTTATCCAGAAAGTTCTTCATTGCACTGAGATCGGGTTCTTTAGATGTAATTTCGATCAACTTATCTTTTATTGCTTTGTCGACAACTTTTTGACCGACTTCAGTTCTAATAATCAAAAAGGCTTCACCAGAACCTTTAGGCGCGCCCCATGGGCTGAAAGAAATATCTGAAAATTCTCCTGAGAAATCAGTACAATATTTACAACCAGTCATACCACCAGATGAGCATGCAAACGCTATTTTTAATGAAGTTCGTTCTGCCCCTGTGTTAAAATCACTCGTTAGTATCTTAGCGAGTCCTTGAAGATGACATGGGTTTGCTATGATCCCAATATCTCGTTTCTTATCTGAATAGGCTTGGCCAATTCCAGTAATCAGAGGACCCGCATTATCCATTGTTTTTTTAGGTATGTATTTTTTTGCCGATTTAGCATCATCAACGACTACAGGAAACGCTACGGGAGGTTTTGTGGTTTTAGGTTCGGATAAAACAAAGTGTTTTGTTACTCCGGACTCAAAGGCAGCTAAGACCAAATTATATAGGATACCATCTTTATTTTTAGATTTTACTTGGATAATATCTTTATATACTCCTACACCTAAATCAACGCGAGTTTGACCAAACATCTTTTGCTCGATTTCAGAAATAGGAAGAAAAGACCGTGGACAGGCATTATAACACAAACCTACTGTTTCAGCACATTCATCGACGACATAAGCTTGTCCAGTTTCCATATCGAAATCCATATGTGGACAAAATGCGTTACAACTCCCGCAATGAATGCATAATTCCCCAAAGATAACTTCGTTTTCAAGATCTTGACTAGATTTTTCAATCTTCATAGTTTAAAATCACTTTTCTGATTTAATTACAATTATTTAATCGTTTATTATTGATTAGTAAAATAAATCATGGCATTTAAAGTTTAAATGAAATTTCACACTCTGTATGTAATGCGAGTTTAAGAATAATGCGTTAAAGTTTGCCATATTTTAAGCAGGAAAAATTTATTTACTTTATTGAAGCTCAAAATAAGACGAAAAAATAAGCCATTTTGATTAACTATTTCCAATACAAATATATATATATCTAAGTTTCTTAATATACTCTGGTTAAATTTTTCAAAGCGAAAACCGAGGTAATATTAATGGATTCTAATCTAGCAGAATATTTAGAATATTTGTGTAGTGAAAACGATGACCTAACTGGTCTTATTATTATAAGTAACGAAGGATTTCCTCTTGCATCATCTATTACTAGATTCACCGATAAAACGCTCATATCTGGAATGTGTACGGCTTTAAAGTGTGTCAGCAAAGAGCTTATTCAAGAAACAACAAATAGTAATCTTAAGCGTATGTTAGTCGATTGCAGTGATGGAGTAATTTTAATCCAATCATTCCCTAATCAGGAAGCAATCTTAGTAGCCTCTTGTAATAATGCAGCAGCTTTAAACAAACTCGATGTGTCTTCTATTCAAACATATTTTTCCAGCCACCATGACCATTTAGTAGCTTTGTAGATTACTTTAAACTCAGTCAAAATAGCCTACTATCAGTCTGTTCTGGTTGCTGTATCTTGTACCTTTCTGGGAAGAGATGTAGAAAGTTAGCGAAATCTAATACTTAATCCTAACTTTAGCAACAATTTTCGTCACCCACTAAAAATTAGGCGCAGTGAAGAAACTTTTAAATATCCAAGTCCTTATTATTTATTTGGATATGATCCAACAAGACCTAAGTATAGAAGGAATTAACGCGAACCAAGTAATTGAGAGATTTTGCTATGAGTTTCAACCCGATGCTAAATTTATTATTGCTAAAGGAGATGTCCATGTTTATATTATTGAAAGATTTTTTTTAAGATCGAGTTCTGATATAAGCGCCACAATTCTATTTGAACTGAAAAATACTAACCATCTGGGGGTTCACATCACAATAGCAGGGGGAGGCAACATGTATGGGATAACTTTCGGAGCTCAAAACTCTTTGCTCAAAAAATTAAGAAAGTTCTTCACTAAACTAAGTGATAAAACTGATCTAATAGAGAAGCATTAATATTATTAATCATTTTCATCTAAAAAACGAGAACATGTTTCATCTAATTTCTTAATAATATGATCTCGATCTTTCCATATTATCCAAGTACTACCAGACTTTTCGAAATAAAATCCATCATACTCTTCCTTTATTTTGGATAGAGTCTTTTTCACAAAACTCCACGAGAAGCCAGTTCTTTCAACAACTTCTGCTATTGCAATCGGATGATTAAGTTCTATATTTTCGTTAAAAAAACCTATGATTTTTTCGAATCCCGTTTTTGGTGAAGTATTTTTATCGTCCAAAATATTATGATTCAACTAATTTTTATATACTTTAAATAAAGATTTAGGATATTTAATACTCATACTTTAGTTTTAATATCGCTTCTAGCGTGTATTTCAGTTCTGAAATGGATTACTTTTTAAGTTTAAGAAAAGCTCCAGATTTCATCATTTCGCAGGGTTTAAAATAGTTTATTTGAGTTGTTTCAGCGAGTTCTTCAAGCATTCCTGACCATTTTTCGTAAATATTTTTACCGGCTCCAAAAGGTCCAGGCATATCCATTCCCGCTAGCATCGTATCATCAATTACCTTATATCCACTGACAATCCCCTCGTCTAATAACCTACAACCTTCATTTAATTGAATTGCGTAATATTGTTCTGGGTTGAATAATCCTGCTTTTTCATTAGTTTTAATATTAGGTTTTCCTTCAACCCATTCGTATATACCTTTCCCCGTTTTTCTTCCCAGATTACCTTCTTTGAGAAGATTTGTTAATGTTTTACCTGGAGCAAACTCAGGCGATATTTTTTCAACAAAATAATTCATAACATCGCAAATAACATCTAAACCTAAAAAATCCCATTTAGCGAAGGGTCCCAATTCAGGGGGAGACACAAAATCATTATCGATCTTCTCGTAGGGAATTCCTTTATTAGCAGCCATATCCAAAATCCAATTAAATAGGAGGCTTGTCGCAATGGTTAAGCGATTAACGATAAATCCTGGACTTTCTTTTTCAATTTTTGCAATATATCTTTTACCTTTGAGTGCTGGTAGTTTTTGACCAATTGCTACTCCTATGTCAAATGCTTCTTGCGATGTTTTTTCCCCTTTTATTAATTCAATTAACCGTAGTAAAGGAATTGGAGTAAAAAAATGCATACCAATTACTTTTTCTGGTCTGTTGGATGCTTCGGCAATATCGGATATGCTCATAGTTGAAGTGTTAGTTGCCAGTATCGCGTGTTCTGGCGCATATTCCCCTAGTTCTTTGAATAATTCTTGCTTTAATTTCATCACTTCAGGTATGGCTTCTACAATAAAATCAGCTTCTTTTACTGACATTATTAGATTTTTCGAAGTAATGAGCTTTTTCATTAATAAATCCGTTGTTAAGTCTTGACCCAATTTTCCTTTTGATTCAATTTTCTCAAGGCCTTTCACTATATAACTTATTGCTGTGTTAAGAACATTCTCATTAACATCATTTAAAATAATTTTGTCAAACTTATTCGACATTAGGGCGACTTGCGCTATTTCCCTGCCCATAGTCCCCGCGCCAATAACAACAAACGTTTTAATGTGACTTGTATCTACCATTTATATATTCAGCCGTAATTAGTTCTTTTAATAAAATTAATGTGGAAAATGTGTTCTTATAAGTAGAAAGTAAGAATCATATAAAAAAAGTTACTATCAATTGGCATATTCCAAAAGTACCTATCCCCATAAATATCGAAATTGGGAGCCCAGGCAAAATTTTGTTGCGCTTTAATCCCGAAATCGTAATTCCTGTTCCAATTAGTATCGCAACTGTTGTCAAAATTACAATGAATATATTGTTAGTAAAAAGAAGGACGGAAGAGGTAAGTAGACTATAAAACGCCAAATCTCCGATTCCTATCTCTAATTTGGAAGTATCATATACACTTTCACCGCTTTTGACTTTCTCTTCTATTTCAGCATTACTCGGACCACTCTCATCGCCGCTATCAGATATTATATCGATCATCGTTTTAATCGGCCCACGCTTGTAAAGGACAGCAAAGATGTCCCATAACGAAATTCCTATTAATATCGCCAGTGTGCTCCAAAATGGTAAAACGATACTCATTGAGGCGCTCACGAGCAAGCTAATGTATAATACGATAAAATTTTTAGTTTTAATAGATTTTGATGTAAAATAACCATATATGAGTAGAAAGACAGAAATTCCAGTAAAAACCGGGATATAGATATTCGTAAATAAAAAATAAAGCCTGAGTAAAGAAGCTGTTTCAGGAAATTGAACAAATATTAAAAATATTATAATATCTAAAAACATCAATGTGATGAAAAAACTAACAAAACCAAAACTCAATCCAAATATGTATTTTAATATTCCTACGCCTAATTTCCGCATTAAGAAAATTATTGTAAATGCTGAAATTGCAGCAATTACTGTGAAAATAACTCCATTCAATATGACCCCTAAGGCTCCAAAATCATCTTCAGGGAAGTAACTTTCCTCTACTTCTACGCCAGCGACAAAAATTGCAAGATAAGCTAATATCCCTGCAATCAGTATGGCTATAATAATAGGTATAGGATAAAAAGATGATTTCACTCGATATGTAGGAAGAAAATGTGGGATAAAATCCTTTTCTATTATTTCTTTTTGATATTCAGTACTTTCCAAGGTTGGCTCAGGATTTTCTCGATCATCATCTTGAATATCTATAGTCTTAGAATTAGTTGGCATGATAATACTTAAAAAGATTTTATTTAAAATTATAAAATTAATAATAACTTAAATATATAATAATAATGATTTATAATATAGTATATCCGGATGGTAAAATAATTCTATTATGTCAAAATATCGAAATGAGCAAGAAATTTTAGTCAAACGAGCTTTAGGTTTACCTGTAAATCAGAAAACTTATATTAAGAACCTTTATCCTTGTAATCTGGGAATTTTCTTTATTGGTAAGATATCTACATCTATTTTAGAAAAATTAAAAATTCAAATAGAATTAGTATTCCATTCATTTTTTTTTGATATCAAATTTTTCGGTGAGAAGAAGGTAGAAACATGTTTATACAATACCCACACAAAAGTGGAATATAACTTATTAGACGAGACTACAGAAGAAGTAGTTCTTTTTCCGACAAACGGGTTTTATTCAATAATGAAAACCCATATGGTTATAGAAAGAACAGTTATAGGTTTGGGATTGACTAATGTTCCAATTTATTCTAGTAGCGATGAGAAGCTACTCTTTCTTTTTGGGGAAGCAAATCTTAAACATAAATGTGCCATAGTTTCAACTCACAATTTAGTAGATTTAAATAAAAGTGAAACAACTGAACTCAGATTAATTAAAGAAGTTATTCATGAGATTGGTCACATAATATTGGGTCTTGAGCATTGTTTTAATGAAAATTGCGTTATGCAATTTTCTGCTAATACTAAAGAAATTGATAGAAAATCGAATCATTTATGCGAGAAGTGTAAATTGTATTTAGAAAATATAAGAACAAGAAGTAACTTTTAAAATGTCACATTAGGTAAGTCTTGGATGAATTCTTTAATTAGCTCAACTCTAACTTTTCTATCTTCACTATGATAACGTAAAGGATAAAGCTGATCAATCGTGAATTTATATAACTTCGTCCAGGTTTTCGCTATTTCAGTTACCCTATAATTTTGAGCAACTTCTTTGGCATTTTTTCCAAATTCTGCTCTTAGATCGTCGTCTTTTAACAATTTTACAACATAATCTTTGAATTGATCAAGATTATTGGCTAAGTACCCTGTTTTACCATGGCGAATTATATTACTAATACCACACGCATTCGCTCCAACATTAGGTGTCCCTTGGGCCATCGCTTCAAGTAATACAAGCCCTTCAGCTTCGATCCACGACCATAGACAAGTTAAATCTGCTGTATTATACAATTTTAACAAATCCGGAAAGGGAACCCTACCTGCATAAGACACAAAATCTCTATATTGTTTTTTCTTTATTATCCGTTTCACTTGATCTTTTGAAGGACCAGCACTACCCACAAATAACAAGTGAGCATCGGGGACTTCGTCATGTACTCTTTTGAATGTTCTAATAATATCTATTGGGTGTTTTTCGGGAGATAATCGCGAAGCATATAGAAGAATCTTTTTCCCCTCTAAACCATATTTTTCGCGAATTCCATTCTCTTTTAGATTTGTGTAATATAAATCTCTTATTCCATTAGTCATACATACAATAGGTTCCTTAAACCGGTAATCTCTTAGTAATTGTTTTTTAGATTTAGTAGCTACATGAACAAAATCATATTTATCGACAATATGTCGTTCGTATCTCCAAATAAGATCACCTTTAGTTAAAAGTTTACCTATCACAGGTACATATTGAGCTGTATAATATTGCATAGGGCTATTGTGAGTTCCTATCATAGGGATTCCTAAATATTTAGCCCAATTGATAGCCATAGACCCCACTACTGCGTGTGTATGGATGTGAGCAACATCTAAGTAATCATGTTGGCAAAAAAAGATTTTATGCAAAGGAGCACTTAAAACGAAACCTGTATTATGACCGATAATAGCACCTCCAATTTCGTGAAAATGCAAGGTTTTCGGTATTTTATACCCATTCTGAATTCGAGGTGCAAATACGTGAACATTATGGCCAAGATTTGCAATTGCTTCTGAAAGGAATCTAACAGCATGAGCTGTCCCGTTTATCTGACTATACATAGTACTAAAAAAACCAATGTCAAGAGCTTGTTTAACCATAATCAGAATCCTAAAATAGATATTAATAATAGTATTATATATATATAGACATATATCTAGTTAAATTGTTTCTAATTAAACTCTTTCTTTTATTAAAATTTTCACGGTTTCTTAATAAAACCGTGCAAATGGTTAATTTTATATATGATTATTTGGAATTAATTTTATTTTTTTCAATATTGTAGTAATATCCAGAGGAATTATCATAAATTCACACTTTTAGTCATAGTTATTTTAGATTTATGCTTTAACTATTTAGGTAGAAAAATTTATGCAGAGTTATCATATGCAAAAAAAAGAAAGAGAAATAACAGACAAAGCCAGAATAGGACAAATCCTGAAGAACGGTAAGTATGCAACAATTTCGATGTGTAGAATGGAGGAACCTTATATTGTTGCGTTAAGCTATGGTTTTGACGAAGATAAAAATGCTTTATACTTTCATAGCGCAAATCTAGGGTTAAAACTTGATATCCTAAAGGATAATTCTAATGTATGTGGTGTTGTTATTGAAGATTTAGGCTATGTTAAAAGCGCTTGTTCTCATAAATATCGCTCTATCGTATTTTGGGGCGAAATGGTAATAGTACAAGACATTGAAGAAAAAAAACACGGTTTTAACGTGCTCTTAAACCATTTAGAAGAAAATCCAATCGAAATGAAAAAGAAATTTCTTAAAAATGAAAAATCTTATGTTGACACATGTATTATGAGATTGCGCATTAAGAAAATTACAGGGAAGGCTTCAGAATAGAAATTTTGAAAATTTATAACAAAGATTCATAGAATCATAAAATTTTTTTTATTTGCTTGATAAATCAATAATATGGATCCTATTGAAGAAAAAATAATCGTTGAAGAAATTTTAAGGAATAGAAGGTTGCCTTATTCGATTGAATTATTGGATGTTGAAGGAGAAAAATATACGGTACGTAATAATTTCGGTTCTACTGTGGTGTATTACAAAAAGGACGATGGTTATTACCTAGAGACAGAATTAGATTAATACCCGAATCTTTTATGATACTAATTTGTTTTGTAGTTTTACTATTTTAACTTTAAATCGAATTAAATCAGTAAAAAACTAGAATTTGAAAATTGTTCGATTTATAATGTAAAGAAACGATAAATTATGTCTCTATTTTAGTTTTAATATGCAAAAATTAAAAGCTTATTTAACGAAATATTTAAATTAAAAGACATAAAATTATAAGATTATCATTTTTTTATTTCAACAGAGAAAGTATAAAATTTTGATAAAGTTTATGGGAAAAAGAAAGCTTAAATCTAAAAATTCTGACGAGAGATTCACTGAAGAATTTCGAGCGGTTATAGACAGTTCTACCTCTCTTTCTATGTACAACGAAAAAAGGAGATCGGTCTGCGTAATCCGTAAGAATCTAGCAAAAGATTACGAAATTGAGGTCGATTCTTCAGAAGCACCCGTATTAAATACATTATTGGAAAGTCCTCAGCCTTTTGAAAGTTCAATGGCTAGCCTTAATATACTAGAAGCAGAAATTTTCCCTTTGTTAGATGCTTTTAAAATTACTTTTGGAGAGGAAAAAGAGTTAAAGCTACGTTCCATTAAGCTTGCTGTTGGTGGAAGCAATGACGATTATGTCACAATCAGAGAGAAAGATTTGATAAAATATGATGTAAAACCGACTTTAAGCGGTTTAAGAGACTTTATAAAAGAGAATAGCGATAGCATCTTAGGTTTTTTAGATAGCGAATATATAAGCGAAGAAGGGAACGTTATTTATTTGAAATGCGAAAAAAGAGATGTTTCTGATAACATTTATTCGGTTAAAATCATGATACTTGCTTCAATGCAACAGCGAGGTTATTTTCTTCAACAGGAACATAAATATTACGGCTTACAATTATTTATCATAATAGAATCAAAAAAACCGAACGATGACAAGTTACTTGAGTTTATAAAAGAGTTAGGAATTGATTGGGAATTAATCTTTTTTAGAAGAAGATTAGCAATTCACGATTGGACAGAGATTGAGTGCCAAACAAATTCTGACAACCTCAAGAGTTTTTTAAGGGTTAAATATGACACTTTAAATTATTTTGATATAAACAATATTATCAGATTAATTGATAAAAACAGTTTACCTTTTAATGTTGTTGATAAGATGGGTTCTTTATTGTTTAAAATGAAAAACGAAAGATCTTCTCAATTGCAGGAAAACAAAAATTATGATAATTTGAGGTATGACGATTCATTAGACAACGGATCAGCACATTCAATTGATGAATATTCTTTAACATTAAAAAAAGCAGAAATCGCTGCGGCTGCAAAAATCGCATGTGCTTACTTAGGTATCCAAAAACAAATAACTGTTGATAGAGATATTTCTGATGCTGAAATTCTCAAATACCAAGATGAATTAACTAATTTTTAAGTCATTTTATCATTTTTAAGAAAAAATGAATGAGATAATTAGAATTATTAACATACTAAATTCTAATTTAGCTTGTAAGATTCTTTTAGTAACGCATGGTTAATTTCCCCAACAGAGACACTTTTTCCTGTTTTAATATTCGTCACTGTATATACAGCAGGGGCAAACAATCCGGGATCTATTACATAAAAATCATAATTAGCTGCTTTAAATGTTTCTATGAAAGGTTTACCATAACTAGATGAAGTATTTGCGGGAGCTTTTTTCAATAGATCAAAAACTTCATCTTGCTCGTCTTTTTCAACCTCGATAGTGTAATATGTCATACCCGCAGCGCTTATTGAGTCATTTGTGCGACCCATTGCTCCTAAATCGTCTTTTGCAATAGGAGCAATAGTAGCAGTACCAAATCCATCTTTAATAACGCCCAACGGAAATTTTATCTCATGTAGTTTATGAATACCGGTTTCAACAATTCTTGCTGCAACTTGAATTGACCCTGTTAAGCACGCAGTTGGCGCACAAATGGCATAGGTCTTGTTCGGTGCCACTCCACATTTTTCAGCCACTAGGGTCATCACTTCTTCGTTAGGTAATTTTGCAGTTTCAAAAACGATGATAGCACAATCAGAATCATCATTATAGTCAAGTTTGGCGAATAATTTTTCAACTTTACTTTTAGCTCTCGCCGGTCCTGAGCCTAAGGATTCAAAAACCGTTTTCTTTTTCATTACACCATCCTTTTCAATCTCTTTTTTTAGTTTCACACTCCATCCAGCAAGCTGAGATGCCATGCAAGAGATTAAAGGATGGGAAGTATAAACATTAACGCTCGGTAAGAAATGACCATCTAGATTATAAGAAGTAAAATCGACTGTCCCTAATCCACCCATACAAATTTCACCAACCAATTTTCCACCTCTCCACGACGCTTTTGTCATATCTAAGACAGTTGCTCCGCTATCGTATTTAATTATTTCAGCTTTATAAATTTCCTTTCTCTTTATTATCTTTTGAACAAGTTTTAAAGTTAAATCGTTTATTTTAATATGGTGTGTCAAATTTTTCACATGTATTTTTTAATTGAGTATTTAATATTAAATTCTTACTTTAATATAATTATATAAGTATATTTTAAAAATTTTTAAAAAAATGAGCAAAGCAAATAGTAACCTTAAACTCTTAAATTCTGATTTAAATGAGACAAAGAAATGGTTTTTAGACCAGATACAAGAAATTAAAACCTCCATTCATATTTATACCCATCTAGATGCAGATGGTTTATCATCTGGGGCAATTCTTGGGAAAGCCTTATATCGTGAAACCATTCCTTTTCAGATTTCTGTTTTAAGGCAATTAGAAAGAGAGGAAATCACAAGAATTGCAACCTTAAATCAAGATAACGAAAGTTTCATGATATTTTCTGATTTCGGAAGTGGACAATATTTAGAGCTTATTGAAAAACTGAATGCTAAAAATGAGGAGACCTCTTTTATTATTCTGGATCACCATTTACCGCAAGATATACCAAATAAAGACGACGATAAAATTAAAGAGATATACGCGAATTCAAGACCGTGGCATATTAATCCCTATTTTTACAATGTGGATGGTAGTACGGAAATCTCAGGTGCAGGGCTAAGCTATTTCTTTGCTAAAATTTTAAATGAGAGAAATCTAGATTTATCTCCAATCGCTCTTGTAGGAGCCACCGGCGATATTCAACGGCAAGGTCCTAATAATTCTTTTACTGGATTAAATTCTACTATTTTAGAGCATGCGATCAAAAATAATCTGGTCGAAGTGATTAGCGATTTGAACTTTTCTCCTATTAAGCCTTTAAATGAAGCAATTTCTTATTCAAGCGAAATTAACTTACCAGGATTAAGTGAAAATTCTAGTAAAATGCTAAAATTCCTACAATCTCTAGGAATTTTAATGGAAAATTCAGATGGTAGTATAAAAACTTTAAATGATCTTAATCAAGACGAGAAACAAAAGGTTTCTTCTGCGATTATTGAATATATTTCTCTTAAACTTGATATAGATCCCTCTGAAATTATAAAAAAACTCATAATAAATAGGTATATATTGAAAAATGAGGTAGTAGGTTCCGAGTTACACGATTTAAAAGAATTTTCTTATCTCTTAAACTCATGTGGAAGGAGTAATAATGGGTCGTTAGGAATTGCTATTGCAATGGGGGATAGAAGAATGGCTTATAATAAAGCTAAAGACCATCTAATAAATTACAAAAAGTCTTTAGTTCAAGCATTGTCGTGGATACAAGATAAAAATAAAATCCAGTATAAAGATTATATACAATTCTTTTTTGGAGAAGATATCATTCCCGAGAATATAATTGGTACAATTGCTTCAATGTTGATATTTAGTAAAAGCGGAGATATTGACCTATCAAAACCTGTTTTTGGCTGTGCCAAAAGAAAAGATGAAGAAGTTTATAAAATATCTGGGAGAGCACATGAAAGTATTGTAAAAAAGGGTGTAAATCTTTCAGAAGCAATTAGAGAAGCGTTGGAGCTTTCAAATCTAAAGGCATTAGGAGGAGGACACCCTCCAGCTGCAGGCACAAAAGTACCTATTAGTAAAATTGAAATCTTTTTAGATAATTGTGATTTAGTAATTAAAAAACAATTGGAAAGTAAATAGAACTAATACGCCAACCTCTATTTTCTATATCTTATAAATCTCTCCAGTTTCGGGTGCTACAGAATTAAAATTTCTTTTTGTTAAGTCGTGAGCGAATGAGGTCGTTGATTTTTCGTCACCATGTACACAAAAAATAAATTTATCCTCGTTTCGAAATGTAATGTCGTTAATGTAATTGTTTAAGTGAATTTTATCAGCATGACTTGAAAAATCATAATAATCTATTTTACACTTTGCCTTAATTGATAGGTCATAAGATACATATTTTTGTTTTTTATCTTCTTTAAATTCGAAAATTCTATCATCTATTAATTTTCTTCCTGGAGTCCCTTCAACTTGATATCCTACCAGAAATACAGCTGAGTTAGGATCGTTTAAAAAAGTTGGAATGTATTCAAGAGCAGCTCCTCCTTTTAACATACCTGAGGGGGATATTATTAAACCTTTCGTCCCTTTTTTAAGTTTTCTTCTCCATTCCTTAGAGACTAATTTAGCTTGTCTCATAGCCGCCCTATATTTTGCGAAATCTTTCATCGAATCCGGGAATTGAGAGTATTCAGTTAATATTTTTCTAGCTAATCCATCAATGAAGATATCGCTTTTAAAATTGTATTTCTCTAAAGTCATTAATATCTCTTGTGAACGGGCGACCCCAAAAGCAGGAACGAGAACATTTCCACCGTTTTCAATTATATTTAAAGTATCAGTAATAAATTTTTTTTCAAGATCTATCCTTAGGGGATGTTCTCTTGGAGCATAAGTTGATTCTATTATTAAAACATCAATTTCAGGTAATTCAAGAGGGTTAGCGGGAGGAATCAAGTTCGTTTCTTGAGTGTTTATGTCACCTGTATAGAGAATTCTTCTATTATCTACTTCTACTAATATAGATACACTCCCAGGGATGTGCCCCGCATCAAAAAATGTAATAAAGAAATTTTCAGCAATCTTCTGACGGACATTATTTTTTAAAAAGAGCGCATTTTTTCGGGTTTTTTGTAATTCTCTATATCCAAAGGGGTACGGATATTTCGAGATTTTAATCATATCTTCTAGTAATATTTCTGAAATTCTTAGTGTTAACGGATTAGTAAACAAGGGAATATCCTTATTTTTATATAATAGGGGTATCCCTCCCGAGTGATCTATGTGGCAATGAGATAACGCAATAGCTTTAAGATTATTAATCTCTCCGTTGGAAGGTAATCTCTCCTCACCTTTAAATCGTACACCATAATCTAGTATACATTGTGCTCCATTTTTTGACTCAATTAGAACTGCTGAACGCCCTACTTCTCTGCATCCACCAAGGAATTTTATAAGTGTCATTGATAACCTCTTTTAGGCAAAAAAAAATATAAGATCTCTTTTCAAGAGATTAATTTGGATAAACTTTCAAAAAATTTCAATCTTCTGATTATCTTAAAAAAAAAGGAATGATTATTTTATTTTCTTTATTGCGTTTGTTAATAAAGCGACAACATTATTAACATTTTTGCCAAAAATTTCTAAAATTTCAGCCCAAGTTACAGGAGCTTCATCATCTTTCCAGCAGTCATAATCTGTAGACATTGCTACAGCAGCATATGGAATTCCTGCTTCGTTTGCTAAAATTGTTTCAGGAGCTATGCTCATATTTATTACATCAGCACCCCAGATCCTAAACATTTCTGATTCCGCTTTAGTCGAGAATCTAGGACCTTCAATTGTAATAACAGTTCCTTTCTCGTGATATTTGAGATTGAGTCCCTTAGCAGTTTCAATAAGAATCTTCCTTAAATCTTCCGAATAAGGGTAAGCCATTGTGGTATGCTTAGCATCGCCAGCTGGAAATTCATCAAAAAAACTTATTTTCCTTAACCGAGTAAAATCAATAAACTGATCTAGAATGACGAAATCACCTCGTCCAATTTTTTCTCTCAAACTACCGCAAGCTGTAGTAGCTAAAATATGAGTGCATCCTTGATCTTTCAAAGCTTGAATATTAGCTCTATAATTTACCTGCGTTGGTGGAATAGTATGGTCTCGCCCATGTCTTGCTACAAGAACAATTTCAATATCATTAATCTTCCCTAATTTTAGAGAAGAAGTTGGTTTTCCATATGGTGTATTGACTTCTACTTCGTTTACATCTTTTAAAATATCAGGATTATCTAATCCAGAACCTCCTATTATTCCGATCTTAACCATTATACTCACTATACCAAGTTCTTAAATTATAATTTGTATAATATTTAAAATTGCTCAAATTTTATTTTATTTTGTTTTAATAGAATAAAAACAATGTGATTTGATTATGAAAAATATAGAAGGAACAGCAGATTTGGCAATAATAGGAGGGACTGGTTCTGATATCTCTCTTGATAATGTAGAAGAAATAAAAGTCTATACCCCATATGGTAGTACCTCAGCAGCAATAACTATAGGTGATTTTAAGGGAATGAAGATAGCATACATTCCTCGGCATGGCATCGATCATTCTATTCCACCTCATAAAATAAATTTCAGAGCAAATATCTGGGCCTTAAAAAAATTAGGTGTGAAGTTCATAATATCTCCATCAGCTGTTGGATCGTTAAAAAAAACGCATAGTAAAGGGAATTTTATCTTAGTAGACCAATATATAGATAGAACTAAAAAAAGAACTGAAACTTTTTATGAAGGTGGTCAATTATGTCATATTGAACAAGCAGATCCATACTGTGAATATTTAAACAATCTTTTCTTTGAAACAGGGCAAGAAATGAATTTAGACATTCAAAAGGGAGGTGTTTACATCTGTATTGAAGGCCCAAGGTTTTCGACAAGAGCAGAATCACAAATGTTTCGCCAATGGGGAGGAGATATAGTAGGAATGACAACTTACCCCGAAGTTGTTCTTTCAGCAGAAAAAGAAATTTGTTATTGCTGTGTTGCGATGGTTACTGATTTAGATGTTTGGGCAGGTGAATGCTCAGAATGTGGAATTGTTGAGTATGCTCAAAAATGTGAAAATTGTAATGGAACCGTAAATAAGCTATCTGTTAATGTACCAGAAGTCTTAGAAACGATGGTTAAAAATGCTGAAAATTTAAAGAAGATGCTTGAATTAGGTATTCAAAAAATTGATATGGAAAGAGATTGCCATTGTCATCACTCCCTTACAAACGCTTTATTATAGTAGAAGTAAAAGATTACTTTTTTTTGCTATTATTCTTTTAAGATAGGATTTCTTGCAGCAGTGACTGCGTCTAATCGCCCGACAGGAGTATTCAGTGGCGCTTTTTTCAAAATTTCCGGCTTATTTAACGACTCATCGTAAATCTTATACATAACTTCAATAAAATTATCTAAAGAAGTCTTAGATTCTGTTTCAGTAGGTTCAACCATTAGTGCTCCATTTACAATTAAGGGGAAGTAAATAGTTGGAGCATATAAGCCATAATCTAGTATTCTTTTAGCAATGTCTTCAGTAGTAATGTCATTTGGCATATCTTTATCTGATAAAACAAATTCGTGTTGACATATTCGGTTGTATGGAAGATTAAACTTTTTTTGTAATTGAACTCTCAGATAATTTGCATTTAATACGGCTATTTGACCGACTCTCTTTAAACCTTCGGCTCCTAATGAAAGAATGTATATATAGGCGCGTAGGATTATCCCAAAATTACCCCAAAAAGCTTTGATCCTCCCTATTGAATGAATTTTGTCCTGAGTACAGACAATGCCATTTTCCGATGAAATAATGCAAGGTATGGGGAGAAATGGGATCAATTCAATTGTTACCCCTACTGGTCCGGAGCCAGGACCTCCTCCTCCGTGAGGAGTTGAAAAAGTTTTATGCAAATTTAAATGAACAATATCAAAGCCCATATCTCTAGGGCGACAAATCCCTAACATGGGATTCAAGTTTGCTCCATCGTAATAGCATAATCCACCGTATTTATGGACGATTTTAGTTATATCCTTAATTTGCCTATCAAAAACACCTAAAGTATTAGGATTAGTAAGCATAATTCCCGCAACATCTCCTTGTTGCATTGCAAATTCAAGGTGATCTAACGGAACTTCTCCTTCTTCATTTGATTGCAATTCAATTATCGAAAATCCCGCCATTTTGGCCGACGCAGGATTAGTTCCATGAGCAGAGTCTGGAACTATAATTTTATTCTTTACTATTCCTTTAGTCTCAAAAAACTTTTTCATTATTAATAATCCAACTAGTTCTCCATGAGCTCCAGCAGCAGGTTGCAGTGTAAATCCGTCCATGCCTGTGATTTCACTTAACATATTTGAGAGGTTATGTATTATTTGAAGTGCTCCTTCGTTTTCTTCTTGATGAGGATGAATTTGTGAAAATTCAGCTAATCGGGCTATGTGCTCGTTAATTTTAGGGTTATACTTCATTGTACAGGAACCCAATGGATAAATACCAGTATCAAGACCGTAATTAATTTTACTTAATTTAATGTAATGGCGAACAATCTCCACTTCGGGAATGTCTGGAATTTGAATTTCATCTCGAATTAAATTTTTAGGAATAATATTTTCGATTTTATCACACTCAACATCCATTTTCGGAACAAAATTGAGTTGAGCATTCTTATTACCTTTATCAAAGATCAAAGAATCTTTTTTATCCACTAAACACACCCCTCCTTATTTTTAATTGCAGCTTCTGAAGCCTTGATAAACTTTTCAATGGATTCCAGGGAATTCGATTCAGTTACACAAACAAGAACCACATCCCTCATATTGGGATAATATTTTGATAGTGAAAAAGGAGCAAGTAAGTTGAGTTTTTTACATTCTTGAATTAAAGAATCGACATTAGGGCATTTTACAATGAACTCGTTATATGTGGGTTTAGTGTTTAAGATTTCATACCCAGGAATATCGTGTAGCTTATTTTTTACATAATGAGCTTTTTGAATGTTTTGAGTAGCAATTTCACGTAATCCAGTTTTTCCTAATGAAATAATATAAATCAGTGCCGACAAGGAACATAATGCTTGATTTGTGCAAATGTTTGAACTAGCTTTTTCTCTTCGTATGTGTTGTTCTCGAGCTTGTAAAGTTAAAAGAAAACCCTCGCGCTCTCCGTTAATTTCTTTTGTTTTACCAACTAATCTCCCAGGAATTTTCCTAAGAAATTTTTTTTTCGCTGTAAAAATACCTAGTCCCGGTCCACCAAATGAAGGACTAATTCCAAATGATTGCCCTTCGGCCACAAAAATATCTATATCTGTTTCACCAGGAGGTTTTAGAATACCTAAACAGGTAGGGTCAGTCATACACTGGATTATTAGACAATTTGGAGACTTCTCTCTAATTTCTTTTACTAAAACGGATACATCTTCTACATCACCAAAAAAGTTGGGACTTTGAAATAGGACTGCTGCTATTTCTTGATTTAATTCGTTCCCTATTTTATCTAGGGCGACAATTTTAAATGTTATATCTTGTCCCCAACAGTAAGTTTTAACTACTTCGATATATTCAGGGTGAACTCCTTCTAATATAATTATTTGATTTTTCCGTGTTATGATAGATGCCATTATAGCGGCTTCCGCTAGAGCTGTTGAACCATCGTACATACTTGCATTGGCTATATCCATTTGAGTAAGCCGAGATATTACGCTTTGATATTCATAGATTGCTTGTAAATACCCTTGACTCGCTTCTGCTTGATAAGGTGTGTAAGAAGTATAAAATTCTGAACGACTGATTATAAAATCTACTATAGTAGGAATATAATGAAAGTAACATCCCGCTCCTAAAAAAGAATTCGTGCTGATTGTATTTTTCTTACCAATCTCTTTCATTTTCTTCAAAACATCCGGTTCTGATAAACCTTCTGGAAGATTTAACCCGTTGATTATCAGATCTTTAGGAATATCTTTAAAGAGATCTTCTATTTTATTAACTCCTATTACTTTGAGCATTTCAGTAATAGTATCATCATCGTGAGATACGAAATCCATATTATGCAACTCAAACTTTAAAAATATAAGGAATAAAATTAAGATTTTGAATAAAAGTTTATTTTTTCTCTGCCTCTACAACTTCTTTATACGCTTCCACAGTCAATAGATCTTCAATTTCGCTTTTGTTATTAATTTCTATCTTCACTATCCAACCCGTTCCATAGGGAGAAGAATTCACTGATTCGGGTTTACCAGCAAGAGCAGTATTAATTTCAATGATTTTACCAGACAATGGCATTATCAATTCACCAACTGCTTTTACGGATTCGATTTCAGCAACATTACTGCCTTTATCAATAGTGGTTCCGATTTCAGGCAATTCCACATAGACAATATCACCTAATTGATGTTGAGCAAAATCCGTGATTCCTATAGTAGCAATTTTATCTTCAATTCGAATCCATTCGTGCGTTTGGAGATACATAAGTTCGCTAGGAAATTCATATTCCATTATTTTCACCATTTAATTTAAAAATTTTTTTTGTTTAAACATTACGATAAAAAGGTGTAGATACGACAACTCCTCTAAGTAATTTATTCCGGACTTCAATTTCAAGTTCAGTTCCTTCTTCTTTATGTTGTTTGCTGATTAATCCTAGACCTATTGTCTTTTTAAGGGTTGGTGAATAGCCGCCTGATGTGACATATCCAATCTTTTCACCCTCTTTAAAAATTTTAAAGTTTTCCCTTATAATACCCCTATCTAATAGATTTAATCCAACTATAATTCGATCGGTTCCTTCAGTTTTTTGCTTTAATAACACTTTTTTACCAATATATTCAATCCCTTTTTTTGGTTTAACAAGCCAGAATAATCCAGCTTCAACAGGCGTTATAGAATCGTTTATTTCGTGACCGTATAAGGAATAAGTTGCTTCAAGTCTTAACGAATCTCGAGCTCCCAACCCCGCTGGTGATGCTCCCACCTTTAGTAACTCATCCCAGATTTTTTCAGCATATTCATTTTCAAATGATATTTCAAATCCGCGTTCACCCGTATACCCGGTTCTAGCTATAAAAATAGGCATACTACTTAACATGCAACGAGCAAAGTAAAATCTATTTATGGTCGATAATTCTACATCTACTAGAGGTTGGAGGTATTCGTCAGTTTTAGGTCCTTGAAACGCTAAACGACAACGTTTTGAGGATAGATTGGTTATTTTTACATCCTTACCACTTATATGCTCGTTTAACCATTGAAAATCTTTTTCGATATTACCAGCATTGACAATCATTCTAAATCGATCAGCTGCTTCCTCATAATATACAAGATCGTCAATAACCGTCCCATTTTCGTAACACATGCAAGAATATTGACCTTTTGACGGTTCGAGTAAGTTCAAATCATTTATCATGACATATTGAAGAAAATCAATTACATCATTCCCCTCCAACAGAAACTCGCCCATATGAGAAACATCAAATATTCCAGCTTTAGTACGTACTGCTTCGTGCTCTTTTATAATGCTATCGTACTGAACTGGCATACTAAAACCAGCAAAATCTACCATTTTTGCTCCCGATTTTAAATGGATATTGTAGAAAGGAGTTTTTTTTAGGTTCGTAGTCAAATTCACACCTAATAAAGTGTTTATTTTAATATTGTGAGTATAAAGTACAGAGAATTATTTAAATTTTCAGACTAAAAAATAGGGAGATATTTAAGGGAAAAAAATGGGTCATTCGTAATTCAGAGAAACAAGTGAATCTAATTGTTTTGCTATTCTTCTACAGGAATCTTAACTAAACTAACTAAGTTATAACCTTCTAATTTATCTCTCCCATGTAAACTCCCAGTAAGTTCAATAACAAATGCAATTCCTTCGACAATACCCCCTGCTTTTTCTATTAAATTACATGCTGCTTTTGCCGTACCACCAGTTGCTAATAAATCGTCAAATAATAGGACTTTATCATCCTTTTCTATTGCATCTTTATGCATTTCAATTGTATCTGTACCATATTCAAGTTCATAAGTCTCACTGATGGTTTCAGCAGGCAGTTTTCCAGGTTTTCGGATTAAAATAAATCCCGCACCTAACTGATAAGCTAAAACACCGCCCCATATATACCCCCTAGCCTCAACAGCACAGACCTTCGTGATTCCCCTATCTTTAAAATAAGTAATTAATTGATCACAAGATTCTTTAAAAGAAGCATGAACTTTACATAAAGTCGTAACATCTTTAAACTGAATTCCTTCGATTGGGAAATTAGGGACATTTCTAATATAATCTTCCAAATTCATAGTTGATCACATTCTTTTTTACATTTAAATTAAATTGTATTTAAAGTAATTTAAAATTATATTTAACTCAATCGTCCATGCATTTAAAATCTCATAAATCGTATAATAATTAGAAAAAGATTAAATAATCATTAATTCATAAAAAATATATTAGTTGATTTAATTAATTAATTTAAACTCAATTATCTCTTTCAATAATACTAAAAAAGAATGACGGTGAAATAAAATAAAGGTACTTCTGTTTGGTCCGGGTGGTGCGGGTAAAACATCCTTAATGCGGACTACTTGCTTAGGATATAACTTTATGAAAGTCCTTAATCTGAAACCTACTAAAGGAGTCTCGAGAGAAAATTTTATTTTTAGAGGGATTATGGAACTATCCATCTGGGATTTGGGAGGGCAACAACTCTATATGGACAGTTATTTTTCAGAAAAAAAGCGTGAGCTTATTTTTTCTGAAGTGATGACAGCAGTATTCATGGTTGATTCAGCGGCAGAGGAACCTAAGTTAAAAGAAATCTTTGATAATTTCATGAAATATATTTTTGAATATAGTCCTGGAGTTGAAATAGTATATGTTTTGTTGAATAAAATTGATCTTCAAGAGTCAAAAGAAGATGATATTTATGAACTCTTGATTAAAGGCTTAACGGATGATTTAAAAAGCAAGGTTGCTTTTACTCCTGTATCGGTGAAAGAAGGAAGTGCCCAACATAGGTTGATCGAAATTCTTGATTACAAAATTCAACAGAATACATTAGCTTTACAAAAACTTGGAAAAATAAGGCATATGTTAGATCAAATGAAGTTAGGTACGCTTTCTGAATACTTTTTATTCAATCAACCTGATGGTTTATTAATAGCTTCAACTTTAGGTAAATTTGAGCACAAACCTCTCCAATTCATGAAATTTGAGATAGGAACTCTTGATAGTAATATCTATCAGATTTTTACAAAAATTATGAACTTATCTGATTCTGCTATTTCTCCTTTAGAATTATCCACAGTTATATATGAAAGTGATAACAACTATATTTTAGTAAGGGAAGTAAGTAACGGATCTGTGTTGATGATAGTTACTAAGAGTAAAAGTGAAGAAACATTTAACACTGTTATTAGTTCTTTAGATGGAGAAGATTTTAAAAATCTGAAAAAATTCCTTAATAAGATTGATTATTAATTAATTTTAAATCAATTCTATCAGAAAATATTGTTCTTTTAGAATGTTCTTCAATAATGGAAAGCATAATATTTAGTATTTTTTTAATTAAAGGAGTCACAAACAATAATTCTTCTTCGGGAAGGCATTTTTCAACTTTTTCGTTCAATAGCTCTTTTTCAAAAAATTCTTATAGTATGTAGTTTGAATGATGAGAACTTTGAATAGCCTGATCGAATTTTAGAAAACGATTCATTTTGAGGGTTTATAACAATATGGTCAATATAAGTGCCTTTAAATGTTAACTAAGAAATTAGTTCCTGCAATTTTAAAGATGTCGCATCAGTTTTTTTAATTAATGATGAAAAATATTCCCAAAAGTAAGGTTAATTATAGCGTTTATTTCTGCTTTTATTTGATCTCCTTTTTTTATCTTATTGATTAAATTCTCCGTTTTTATTATTTCTAGTTTCGCAATTTCTGACTCGATTACATGATAAAGTGTCTTATCAAATTTTTCGATTAATTTTTTCGTTAACAAGTTTAATACTTCTCCTCCAAAAACATCTAAATCTGTGGGTAACACAAGTATCAGCACAATAGTTTCACCCAATTTCTGAAAAGACTCTGTCCTTTTTTTTACTCTCTTAGATTCAATAACAAACTTTTTCGCAAGATACATTTGATTACAATATTCTAAATCGATTCGGTTAATTGTAGTTTCATCTTTAAGTTCTAAAAACCAAATTGGATGGTATTTTAAGAGACGTAATTTTCCCGAATCATGATCTAGCGCATTTTCTGGACGGATTAGAAGAGAGACATGCCCTATAGTCTCATCAAAATAAAATAAAAAAATTTCACACAATTCTCTAAATGAATTCTTAATTTTGGCATTATTTAAGAGATTTCTTTTCAAATTAAATAACTCTCTTCTTCATTAAATCTATTGTACTTAAATTTTGTGGATTTTAGTGTTAATGAGAAGCACACGATATACAAGGATCAAATGCTCTTATCATTATTTGTATTTTTTCTTTAACAGAATCTATATCTTCTTTTTCATATAACTTTTTAGCATATTCAGTTATCATTTTATTAAGAATAGGCAAATTTATTTCTGTTGCAATGAATAGTTTTACTTGGTCAACGATTTTAGCTTTATTTAAATGATAATGATGCATCAAAATACCTCTTGGTGCTTCGATAACCCCTATTCCATTTGTTTCCTTTATTGAATTCAGTTGCTTAAGTTTATATTTACTTTTAAATGAAATTGTAGTTATTAATTCAATGCTTTTTTCAATTTCGTAGTAAATTTCGATTAATTGTAAAAAATTTAAAAATAATAAACTATTTTTCCATTTTTTTCCAAAATTGCTTAAATATTCGGATATTTTATCTATCCCATAATTTTGAGTTAAATTATAGCGCGCTAATGGCCCTGTTAAGATTTTATTTTTTGATTTCGTCTTAAACATAATCCCATAAAGATTAGGGTCTTTATCAAAATATTTTGAATAATTTTTTGCTTGAAAATCGTCGTAGGTTGTTTCATCTTGTTTAAGTATGAGGTTTCCTTCATATCTATCAAAATCTATATCATTTTTTAAGCCAAAATAGATAGGATTTGAAAGATCAAATTCTGCAGGAGGATCAAAAGCAGAAAATAAATCAATAAAATTCTCAATTACAATTTCTATATTACTAATTCCCTTTTTTAGGTATTTCTCTACAAAGATTAGGCTTTTTTGACCCGGATTGAATATTATTCCTCCAGGCAAAGGTGTAATTGGATGTATTACCCTTCCTCCCATTAATTTATTTATTTCTGAACTAATTTTTATTAAATTAAAAATATTACTTGTTAAATGGGGATTGTAATTAATTAAATTATAACGTTCATCAATGTTACCGTAAATATTAAATATTTTTAGTAGATCTGGCAAGGAATGAAAAAAATAATGCATAATGTGCGACTTTATTAATTCTCCAGATAATAGAAGTCTTCTAAGCAAACTTAATTCATGTGATGGTTCTATTCCGTATATAGCTTCAATTGCTTTGCAACTAGCAATTGTTTGAGAAACGTAACACAAGCCACAAACTCTAGATACTATATTTGGAATATCTATTAACTTTTTGCCTAATAAAATATTTTCAAATCCTCTGAATACTGAAAAGTTCAATTCAGTTTGATAAATTTCATCATTTTTTAAATAAATGTTTAAGTTCCCATGACCTTCAACTCTTGTGCACGGTACTACAACTTTATCCATCAAATTTTCCCTCCTAAAAGTGATTTTGAGAACCTATTATATATCCCTTTATATTTTCTTAAATCTTTAGAAAGGTTAAAAAGGCTTAAGAAATTGATAAAATTCGATGTAAAATCTTTTGAAACCGGTCCTAAGCATCCCTCACAGGGTAATCCGTAGTGTATACAAAGATGATCGCAGCCATCTCGAGTAACGGGACCTAAACATAAAATCTCATCATTCAAAAAACACGATAAATTTTCTTCTGGAAATTGAATTTCATCGTTTCTTGGTTTAATTTTTTTTATCGTTAACGATAACCCCAATGGCACTTGGTTGCTTAAAGGACAAGTTGAACACATATTTTTTAAGTTTAACTTGAGTTTTTTGTTCTCAACTAGCTTTAATAAACAATTACCTAGAAGTATGGCGGGAGGAGGACATCCAGGTATTACTCCATCAACATCTACAAATTTTGAAATGGGATACGCTTCTTTCTTATTTGAGAGACTAAGAATCCCCCCAAATGCTGCGCAAGTACCGAATGCATATAGTTTTTTTGCATTTTTTCGTATTTCATGAAGATATTTGATCTGGTTCTTTTCGGACACACACCCTTCTACTAGCGCTATATCGCATTCTTTTATGTTTAAATTATCAAATATAAATGGAAAGTGTTCGATTTTCGTTCTCTCAAGAAATTGTGGAAAGATATCCAGCGATATTAATGCTGTTATACATCCAGTACAAGATGTTAAAGATGTAATTAAAAATCTAAGCTTCAATTTTAATCTCCTCCTTTAGTAAATTATAGAATTTATTAGCAAGTTCAGAAAATACACTTCCTTCTACTCCATTTACGCCCATCACTATTATCCGCTTTTTAAACTTTCTTCCTAGAATTTCTATTAAAAGCCTAACTCTTCTTTTTAGTTTTTCAATCCCATCAATATATCTACAAGAATCATTTCTACAACCTATAACCATAACTCCATCAAATCCCATTTCAAAAGATTTAATAATGAATTCAGTATCAATACGGCCAGCACAAGGAACAGAGATTATAAAAACGTTAGGGCGATATAACAATTTTTTTAATCCTGCATCATCAGCGGCAGCATAACCACACGATTGGCAACAAAATGCGATGATTTTTGGTTTTTCATTGAATTTTGAGAAAACCTCGATCGATTTTAGAATCTTTTCCGAGGTATTTATATTCATTTCGATAGCATTTGTAGGACAAACGCTTACGCACATCCCACAAGCTTTACATTTAAACTTATCAATAATCAACTTTTCAGAGTTTATACTAATTGCATTGTAAGGACAAGAATTTACACAGAGTTTACACATTCCACATTTTTCTTCATTAATCTCTATTCCGGTATATTCTGTTATTAACATGTTGTTTGAAAGAAGCGATATTACTTTTAACGCTATGTTATTGGTAGTTGCTACGGTTGAGTGGTAATTTAATGGCCCAAATATTGTTCCAACACCATAGATACCAGAAGCTAAAGTTTCTTCACTCATAAAACCATGATCGTTTAATGTGAAGTGCATAATCTTTCTTAGAGATTTTAAATCCTTATTTGGAATTAGTTTAAGATTTAAAACAATCAAATCACTCGGAAACTCAATAGAATCCGCAACTACATAATTAAAACTCTCTCTTGTCTCAATTAATATTTTATTAGCATAAAGAAATCTCGGATGAGTGGATTTTAGTATTATCTCGTCTTTTTCTTTGAGTTTACTTAAATCGTAAAAAACATTAACTTCACAATTAGGGTTCTTAACCCTAATAACATCTATATACTTTAGGGCTAAAATATCTGAATATTCACACAGATAGTTTGAAGATCCTACTTCTTGGATAATTGATAATGTTTTTACTGGTTTCCCATCTGATAATTTTACGATTTTTCCACCAGTTAGGCCATCTGAACTTAAAATTCTTTCAAATTCTGCTGAAGTTATCACATCATTTTGTGGATTATAATTATATTCCTTTAAATTTGAATAAAGATCTGAACCAATAGCTATAACTTTTGCACCTACTTTAATCCTTATTTTCTGGGGCTTTTCTAATAGATCTATTGCCTTATTTGCACAAGCTCGTTCACATATCCCACATTCAAGGCAATCTGCAATATCTTCTTTATCAACAACGGGAATATAAGGATAACAGTATTGAAAAGGAAAGTGAATTATTTTTCTCTTTGTTAATTCAAATTCATACTTATTAAATTTCTCTTGAGCGCAAATATCAATACATTGCTTACAACCTGTACATTTAGCCTCATCTACATAGCGAGGTTTTTTAATTAAACCTATAGTAAAATTGCCAACTTCTCCCGATACACTAACTATTTCCGTATTTGTCAAGATCTCGATTTCTTTTTCTTTTACAATCTCCCCAATTAATTCAGAGATGAAACATGCAGAGCAATCTCCCATATTAGAAAGTCTTTGCCATCTTGATACCTTTCCTCCTAATGTTGGAGACTTTTCTATTAGATAACACTTGATACCTGTCCTTGCTAAGTTTAAAGCTATTTTCATACCCGCAATCCCACCTCCAACAATAGCACAACTTTTTTCAACCTCAACTCTTTTTATTTTAATTCTTTTTTGAAGCCTTACTCGATTAACTGAAGCTTCTATAATTAATTGTGCTTTTTTCAGAACTAAAAGACTATTATTATCCTTCTTGCTTGAAAAATGTACCCAACAACATTGTTCTCTTATATTTGCAATCTCAATATTTGCACGATCAACTATATTTTGGAAAAGACTTTCAAATATGTGTTGATGTGTTTTAGGAGAACAAGCAGCAATAACAATTTTATTTATGAAATTATCATTAATCCAATTATTTATTTTGTCTTGGTTTTTTTCTTGACATAAATTATCAAAGATTTTAACTGAGACAACATCATTTATTTTACTTACATAATTATATAAAGATTTAGTGTTAAGCACATTCGAAACTTCTGTATTACAGTTACAAATAATAACACCTATTCTGTTTATTTCACTCCCTTTTGATTTCAAATAGTCTATTTCTTCTCCAGATAAAATTCTTTTGTTTAATCCTATCATCCGTAGAATTCTTTTCCCATCATCTGTTAAGTAATACGATTTTTTGTCCTTACTTACTAAATTATTAAGCTTTTTCAAATGAAAATTTAATTGTCCTGTTTGTTTTACACCTAACTTCACCATTAATTCGGTATATGGAATAAAACCCCCCTCTTCTAGAAGGTATAAGATTTTTCTTCTCATCGGATGGGCTAAAATTGAATAAACATCCATTTTTGAGCTCTCCTATTGATTTTTTTTTGAAATTTATTTTGTTTAAAACTTTTTTTTGACAAATGAATTTTTCATTATGATAATATATGTTGTAAACATATATATATTTGTTTGAAATTGATCATGTGATCTGCGAATTCCACCAATATAAATGACGATTTTTGATTAACAAAAAAAATTGTTTTAGAAAAGATTTTGACAATTTTTCTTATCAGTATGTTAAAAATTTTTCTTGTCAAAGTCTTAATATTATAGGATTTTGATATTTCAATTAAGTAAAAACTTTTTTAGAAAGTTAAAATAAAGGAGGTGTATTATTCTATGGAAGTTTTGGATTTGAAACCAGTTAAAAATAAAAAATTAATAGCATATATGTCCTCAAAAGAAAATGGCAAGTATTTTCAAAATGAAGATACATCAAGATTAACCGATTTTCTTAAAAAGGAAGGGGTTAATTTTGTAACGGTAGATTTTCAAGTAGATATGAAAGAATTTAAGAAAACACCTTTTGCACTAACATTAGATAAACTTGGAATACCATATATTCAAGTAGATATTCCAGATTATGCAATGGGATATCTTTACGAAGAAATTGTTGAAAAACAGGAACTTCAAAATGAATTATTTGAAGAATACGACAATATGAGTGATAAAGAATCTTTAAAAGGACAAAGTCTAAAAAATTGGATTGATATGTTAAGCGAAGAAATTCAAGAAAAAGAAATTTTTTTAAGCTTAAAGCTAAGACCACAGTGGATCGTGAAAAAAATGTTAGATTTTGCAAAGCATTTTGAAAATGAAGTTGTTTCTTTTGTACATTTTGTTCAAGAGGATATTTGTGAGGATATTTGTCCTCAAGTCGTATCAGATTTAAGAAACTTAGGAGTTAAAGTAATCTCCTATACTAAAAAACACACAATTCAAAATATTATATTTTAATTAAAAAAAAGGGGTAAAAAAAATATGCCAGAAGTATTAGAATTAAAGCCATTAAAAGATAAGCATCTAAAGCTCATCATGATAGAAAGTGAGTTTCCAATAGATTGGTGGTTCAATGTCCCTGAAGAAAAAAAGGAAGATTTGGTATGGTCTTTACATCTTATTAGCAAAGAATATCTTCAACTCATCAACAATTTAACAGATAAATACTTACCTCATTTTGCCTTAGAAGAAAAACCAAATTTTTGGGATGACTCTTTAAACCCAAATGATCCTCTAAAAACACTCTTCAAAAAGAAGGGAATTCGATTTAAACATGCCGATATCTCTGAAAATGCGGAATCTTATCTTTCTGCAGCATTGGATGAACATAGAACTATGCTAGAAGCACTTGAAAAGCGAATTGGAGAGATAATTACAGAAAATGGTAGTGCTCCTTCAGAAAATGTGCTTTTTCAACAATTAGTTTTATGGAAGGAATATCTCAACCAAGATTATGACTTACAGGAAGATCAAATTCGATATGAAGTTAGAGAGGCTTGGATGATGATGAATATTTTAAACCTTGCCAAAGAGATTAAAGGGAAAAAATTAACAGGGTTGTTTATTTGCGATTTAAGACACTTTGAGGGCTTTGATAAGTTAGCAAACGATTTAGACATCGATACAGAAAGAATTAAAATTAAAAGAACTATTAAAACTGCAGAAATTGAAAAAGTTTATGAAGATGAAATTGAACTTGAGATTTCTAAATAATTTTTTTTTGAATTTTATAAATGAATTAATGATTTGAGATGAGGAAAATTACACAAAATAGTGAAATTGAAAATAAAATTGAGAGTATTCTTGGTAAAAAAGCAATAATAGAATTGACACCAATTAAAATAAAGAAAAAGGATACATCAGATAAGATATGTTATTTTTTTGATACGGATGATAATGCTTCTCCGTTTGATATTAACATGGCTTACGATGCAGGTTTTGATATTGTTGTGCCTATAAGTAGAATGAGAGCGGATCAAGTCCCTAAACTTGTTCAAGATGCCATATTTTCACGTAAACCTAAAGCATCCACAACATTTTTTATTGGGGGATCTGATGTAAAAGAAGGGGAAAAAATTGCAAAGAAAGTTATTGAATCATTAGTACCTCCATTTGAATGTCCGGTAATAATAGATCCAAGGGGTTCTCATACTACTGCTTCTGCAGTTGTAGCTAAGACTTTATACGATGCTAAAAATTTGCATAAAATTAGTGATTTAAAAGGCGAAAAAGTCGTAATCTATGGGGCAGGACCAGTTGCCAGAATTGCAGCCATATTAGCAGCAAAACAAGGGTTGAATACATTTTTAGTTGAAACTTGGGGTAAATCGAACGAAATTTTTATAAAAAACCTTGTTAAGGACCTAAACAAAGAAGCTGGGGAGGAGGCAACCGAGATTAAAGGAGTATTTGCGCCTGAAAAGGAACAAAGATATGAAATTGCTAAAGATGCGTTTATTATCTGGTCTCTAGCTGGTGCTGGTGTTGAAATTTTATCAAGCGATCTAATTAAAAGGTTAGATGGTAAGAAAATTGTAGTAGATATCAATTTAGTTCCTCCTTATGGTATTGAGGGATTAAGACCAAAACACGATAATGAAGAAATATCTTCAGGAATTTTTGGAATCGGAGCATTAGCATTAGGTCGTTTAAAAGCAAATTCGGAAGGAGAAATATTAAAAGAAGCCGCAAAAACTAAAGGAACAAAGGTATTTGATTATAACTATGCCTTCGAAGTTGCTAAAAAATTGTTATCTAAGAATTAAATTCTAAATTTTTTTTTATTATTTAGTAGAGGAGGTAATAAATTGGTTGAGAGTGTTAATGGAATTTTAAGGAAAGGAAGGATTAAGGACGCATTCAAAGAAGACGCAGGTAGAGGTATTGTAAGAATAGACCCTGAGATTATTTCAAATTTACATCTTAAAGTTGGCGATGTAATTGAAATTTTCCATCCAGTAGGAAATAAGAAAACTGTTGCTTCTTTGTCAACTGGAAAAAATGACGATAAAGGTAAAAAGATTATTCGTTTGGATCCTTCCCTAAGACGAAATTTAGGAGCCTCAATTGATGATATTGTTGAATTTAAAAAAATCCAAGTAGATATTGCCAATACAATAACCTTTACTGGGTTAGATAATTCATTAATCCCGCGAGATCCTCAAGCCTTATCAAGAAAATTAGAAAATAGAGTAATAACAAAGGGAGACAGTTTAAGCTTCTACGCTATGGCAAGAAGAATTGACCTTTTAGTCGTAGATTACACTCCTAATTCTGAAGCTGTTAAAATCCGACTTGATACAAAAATTTTTTTTAGTGAAAAATCAACTCAAGAAAATAACAAATTAGAAAAAAAAATAGTATATGAAGGGATTAGTGATTTTGAACAGAGATTACAAGAAATTCAGGGAAAGATAACATATGAGGATATAGGAGGTTTAGAGGATACAATTCAAAAGGTTAGAGAAATAATTGAACTTCCTATTAGACATCCCGAACTTTTTGAAAGAATTGGAATTGATCCTCCAAAAGGGGTTCTACTCCATGGAGCTCCAGGTACAGGTAAAACATTACTAGCAAAAGCAGTAGCTTATGAGACTGATGCATATTTTATAAATATCAGTGGACCTGAAATAATGAGCAAATTTTTTGGTCAAAGTGAAGAAAACCTCCGAAAGAGATTTGAAGAAGCAAAAAATAACGCCCCTTCTATTATTTTTCTAGATGAATTAGATTCAATTGCTCATAGGAGCGATGATAATAAAGATCAAGTAGAATCAAGGGTTGTTGCTCAACTTTTATCTCTTATGGATGGTTTAGAAGGGAGAGGTGAAGTCATAGTAATTGGTGCAACGAATAAAGTAAATAATATTGATATCGCATTAAGAAGACCAGGACGCTTCGACAGAGAAATTGAAATTAAAGTTCCTGATACCAAAGGTCGCTATGAAGTTTTATTGATCCATACTCGCGGAATGCCTTTAAATAATGATATTGATCTAAATCTTATTGCTGAAAAAACGCATGGTTTTGTTGGTGCAGATATAAAAGCTTTATGTAAAGAGGCCGCTATGCTTGCGATTAGAGAGATAATACCTGATATTGATCTAGATAAACCTATACCGGAAGAGCTTTTAAACAAGTTAATAATCAAAATAACGCACTTTATTACAGCATTAAATAGTATTGAACCATCTGCATTAAGAGAAGTACTCATTACACAACCAACTGAAACTTGGGAAGATATTGGTGGATTAGAAGATGCAAAGCTGCAATTAAGAGAAATAATTGAATGGCCATTTATTTACCCAGGGTTCTATAAGCATATGAAATCAAGACCCCCTAAGGGAATTTTATTATTTGGTCTTCCTGGAACAGGTAAGACATTGATAGCTAAAGCGCTAGCCCATGAAACCGAAATTAATTTTATTTCAGTAAAGGGATCTGAATTCTTATCTAAATGGGTTGGTGAAAGTGCTAAAGCTGTAAGAGAGATATTTCGAAAAGCAAGAATGGCGGCGCCTTGTATTATTTTTTTTGACGAAATTGATGCAATTGCAACAAGGAGGTCTCTATCATCAAATTCAAGGGTTATTGAGCAAGTTGTAGCACAATTTTTAACAGAAATAGATGGTTTAGAAGAATTAAACGATGTTATTTTGATAGCAGCTACAAATAGACCTGATATTCTTGATCCCGCAATTTTACGTTCCGGGCGATTTGGAAGGCATATTGAAGTTCCATTACCAGATCTAACCTCTAGAATTAAGATTTTTAAAATAAACCTTGCTAATCGTCCAATTGATAATGATATTGATATTGAAAAATTAGCTGAAAGATTAGAAGGAAATACAGGAGCAGATATAAGAGCCATCTGCGAAGAAGCCACCCTGATGGCCATTCGCAAAGGCATTGTTGACGATAATATAGATACACTAAATCCGGACTCATATAAAAAGGTTAAAATTTCACAAACTGATTTTGAAAAAGCAATAGAAAAAGTACAATTAGGTGCCAGTAAAGCTAAAAGGGCTTATAAAGAAACTATTAAAGAAACTGTTGAGGATATCTACAGGTAAGTTAAAAAAATAAGAATTTTAAAAATATGGTTTAATAATAATAGTTATTCTTCTTTTTCATGTAGTTTTCTTTTGGTTAAAAGATATTGCTTAGTGTTATGAGGTCTTCTCAATACTGTATCGTTCGATTTTTCTATTTCTCTAGCTTGTATGCATAATTCAGCAGCAGTTTTCATCATTTCGTGAGATGCCGCTAATAAAGGCATATAATCGACTCTATCTTTTAAAACAAAGCACGCTCTTCCGGTAATCTTAGAAACTGAAGCTGCTAATTCAAAAGCTGCAATAGCTTTAGCTTGTGCGTAAGGATTTGAAAAGTTTGCTGCGTTTGTAGCATTAGTGGCATTAATTTCAATCTGAGGTAAAGTAGGAACCTTCCCTTCTAACATATCCATAATAACTTTATTTAATTCGTTAGTTATTATATTAAACGCGCCAGTAATTGAAAGAACCTTTAATAGATCTGAATTGAAATAACTCATCTCGATAGGATCTAGAAATGGACGCCTTGCTCCTATCATAGAATCACAACCGACAATAATATAACCCATATTTTTTTCCTTAAATTCTTCAATAGCCTTTTTTGCTGGAGCATCGGAGATTACAATTGTAGGAATATTACCCGCTAATTCTCTTGCTGCTTTAGGTCCTTTTAATGCCGCGTTTGGGCTGGACATTAAAATTAACTCTGGTTCAAATTCCAATAATTTTTGCATTGTTTCTATGCATTCTTCTGGAGGATTCATCTTCGCTCCCGAGGTAACTTCTCGCACTTTAATTCGAGTAGCTTCAGCCCTTTCATCCATTAAAAAAGCAAGTAATAACGAGGAACCAATCGTTCCGTTCTTTAGAATTCCAATCTTCAAAAATTTTTCTTCACTCATTTTAAACAACTTTAAAGTTAATGAAAATCATAGAGATTCTGCTATGAATTTCTTAAATTTATAATTAATTAAAATTTTTAGTTTTTTTTGTTAAAAATTTTATATATTATTGCGTTCTATTAAAATTTATAATAATTAATAGGATTTGAATTACAAAATAGAAATGTTGATAAAAAATGGAAATAAATGGAGTGGAAATTGAAGATACTTTTTGTGAAGCCTTTGGAGCTGTTTTTACGAGAATTTTAGTGACAGCAACTAATACAAAATGGGTTAAAATTGCTAGTCAAATCGCGACAGGTTATGGTACATCGACAATCCACTGTGATTCAGAAGCAGGAGTGGATGTTTTTGTTTCTCCTAATGATACTCCCGATAAACGCCCGGGAGTTGTGTTGATGTTTTTTAAGACTAAAAAAGATAAGATGGATCAAGTATTATTGAATAGAATTGGGCAGTGTATATTAACTTGCCCTACTACTGCGTGTTTTGACGCTTTAAATGGTTCTCTCGCTCCAGAAAAAGATTTTGAAATAAAAACGGGGTACAAACTTAAATTCTTTGGTGACAAATTTGAGGAAATGGCAGAAGGACTCTATAATTTTGAAGCGTGGAAAATTCCAGTTATGGATGGGGAGTTCGTTGTTCAGAGTAATTTTAAAGTTGGAAAAGGAATCGCAGGCGGAAATTTTTTAATATTTGGTGAAACGCAAGAAGCTGCCTTAGAAGCTGCTGAAAAGGCGATAGACGCTATTAAAGAAGTAGAAAATGTGATTGCTCCTTTCCCAGGAGGAATTGCGCGATCTGGTTCTAAAGTGGGATCACAATATAAATTTTTAAACGCATCAACAAACGATCCTCTCTGTCCAACTCTCCGTAATAAAATTGAGGGGTCTTTATTAGGGGAAAAAGATAATTGCGTTTATGAAATAATTCTAGATGGCGCTACCGAAGATGCTGTTAAAAAGGCAATGAAGTTAGGAATTCAAGCATCTGTCAAAATTCCGGGAGTTAATAAAATCAGTGCGGGTAATTATGGTGGCGAACTTGGAAAGTTTCAGTATCGCTTATACGATATATTAACTTAACCAGCAAAAAATAGTATTTTATTCCTAAAAATGGAATAAAAAATTTTATTTTAATTTTCTTTTTATCTTTCTCTGAGGTTCTTTAAGGATTTCTTCGCGCTCCTCTGCTTCAATTTTTTTTGTTTCAACTTTCTCTATAATCTTTTTAGATGGAGCAGTTTTCGGTGACTTTGAAGGTTTCTTTGGTTGGATTTCTTTTGGTTCGATATATTTGGTTTTAAATTTCTTATAGAGAATTCCTACGCCAACTAAAATACCGATTAGTAATCCAATTGAAAATCCTAACCATGGAAGAACAGGTGTTAGTAAATCGGGGATTACATTAATTTCTTGAGGAGCAAAACTATAGTCTGAATGAAGGTTAGTAGTTGCGCCATCAACATCAGTAACAGAAACATATACGTACCAAATTCCAGTTATTAATTCTTCCGTTCTGATTGTAATTTTTAAGCCGCTTCCGTATTTTTTTGTTATATTATACCAGTTGTTTTCTTCATCTAAAAGGGAAACTGTTATGTAATCAATCGTATTTTCGGTATCACTAACATCAAAAGTAAAGTCTAAATCTTCTCCATAATTTACTGAGATTGCCTGATCCATACTAAATCCATTAATGTAGTACCCTTGGATTTCAGGAGGATTATTTAAAACCGTAATGGATACACTTACATTGTCTTGTCCACCGTACTGGTCTTCAACTACGATATGCATTTGATATCTTCCTAAGGGTTTAGCTATATCTATTGAAAAAGTTGTAGTAAAAGTCCAATTGTTATTATTGGTTAAAGGTATCGGGGTACCTTTTATACCAGTAGAATCTTGAATTGTTAGAAAAACTGTAAGATTTTCAGGTAAAGTGTATTTGTCCTCATCGGTAACATTTAAATTAAGAATACAATCTTCTGTTCTCATTAGTGGATTAACTGAAAAATCAATCGAAGGTTCTACGATCTCTGGTAATGAATTTAACACGCTAAAAGGATAGTATGCTGCTTCTTTAGTATTTCTCAAAGCGTCCGTAATATTGATCTTGATGTAATATAAATCGTTAGTAAAATTAAATCTGTCATCGATCGCAAAAGAAAATTGATTTAAATTGTTGCCAACATCAAATAAGTTTCTTTGAAGAGTTTCATTATCGCTATCAACTACAGTCACATTCCAGTTAAAGTCGTAAGGTTGAGGTTCGTCGTTAACAATTAACTCCGCGAAAAGAGTGTCATCTCTACTGTATTTTGTGCTGTTAAGTAATAACAAATAGTTAGATTCTATCGTAAAATTAGTAATTGGAGTTGAAGAACTAAGAAGGCTATTCGTGAGGTTATATATTAAGAAACTCACGTTTTGGAATCCCATAGGATCGTAATATCTCGGAGTATAGGAGTATGTAAAATTTGTATCCGTACCAGACACATATTCCATGTTAAAATTCTCTATATCGTTATTTGAATAATGAATTTGCATAATAGTATAATTAGGGTTGGTAAATTTTGATGCGTTAATGTTGAACTCAATAGATTCAAAGAGCCTATAAACTGTTGTTCTATTTTGATGTATAGAGGAATAATCTAAAGAATCTCCATTGGCCGAACTTTTCAAATCAGTAACATACTGAAAATTATAAAGCGCACTTTCTTGTTCAGAGCCTAGATCAGTACCGTTGTTTATATTTATTGAGGCTAACCAAGTGGATAAAAATATTGTTGCGAAAATAAAAAGTATCAAAAATAACTTTGTTGATGTTTTTCGTCTACTCATTTTTCAATCATCTTCTTAATAATTTATGTTTAATTTCTTTATTTTTGTATATTAAAGCAATACATACTGGAATCAACACAGGAAGAATATAAAATACTATTAAATTGAATGGAGATAGTTCCAATTGTACTTCATAGTAATATCTTGCAATAGGATTATTAGAACCGTCTTTTAATTCGAATATATAAGACTTTTTTCCAAAATCATAAGGATTTATGCTAGGAATTACATCAAACGTAATCCTATTGATACCAGGCCCAAATCCGTCGAGATTTGTTGCTACTGAATTTCCATTTACATAAAGTGTAAATGATTCAGATTTATCTTGATTGTTCTGAATAATTAGGATAAACTGAGCAGTTACGCCTTGTTCTATATTTTCAGGAAAAGATACGCTTAGTATTTCATACTTTGGTATTATTTCAACATTGAATTGTCTATTATAGAAAATTGTGCTACCTTTTGAAATTTCCATTGTTATATTAATACTATTACCCTCGATAGCAGAATAGTACAAAATGAAATACATCGTTCTGATTTCCTTTTCGTATAAAAATATTTCTTCCTCTAAAATTACGGAATCATCCTGAATAAAACTAACATTAAATGTTTGTGTATTATTGGGTAAGAAATTAGTTAGTTTCATAGAAACGAAAGCGATTTCTCCATTTACTACTGAACTTTCGTAAATAAAACTTGAGTAATCGAATGAATGTCCAATATTTATGCTTTGGTTTATTTCTAAATAGATTATATTCCCTTCTTTGAATTTAAAGTTAATGTTGTGAGAGCCGATAACAGCATCAAAAATAGTTGTTAAGTTAAACATCACGTTCGTTAATACATTAGAGATAAAAGTTATATTTTGAACCTCAACAACGATTTCGGTTCCTTCTATGGAAGCAGTTAGGTTAACATCTTTCGAACGAGTGTTGTTAATAGGAATTGTGATATTTACTATGGGTCCTTGATATAGAATCTGAGGTAGCCCTAGAATAGGTAAGTTTACTAAGCCAGAAATTACATTAAAATGTTTTAATATATGAGATGTACCAAAATTAGTAGAGTTGGCAAAAATTTGAAGATAATAGCCATTTCCTATTTCCAAGCTGTCAGTAATATCATATAATAATGTAGTAGATGTATCCGTAATTTGTTGTGTTATTGTATCAAATATTACTTCCTTAGGGTTTTTGAATATGTAATTAATAGAAGCATCATCAATCTTGTATTCAACTGTAAATGTTTCATATTGATCGGTTGTCGTGTTAAAATAGTTATCTGTTTTTATGTAAGAATAAATGCTTGTAATATTTAGGGTGTCTTGATTAAATATAAAATCTGGAATGAGATCAGTCACATTATAAAACGAATCTAACCTCGTACTATTGTAAACTTTAAACGCTTCTAAATAAGCTTCGCACAATTTAAGGTTAATATATAAGTCTTTATCATTATCAACTGGATCTATTGATTTTCTATAAGAATTAACAGAAGTATCGTAAAAGGAACTTTCAAAAGTATCATATAATTGCCAAGCTCTATCATAATAAGTAAGATTTCCCGTATACTCAAAAAGCTTTAAACAAGCCGACATCATGGCAGAATTTGCTTCCAATTCTACAAATGTGGCATTTACTATTGGGGTTCCAGTCCAATCAGAATCGCGGAATTGTTCATAAGCATTAAATCCTGAATCCCATAATGCCTCCATTTTGCTAAATAGGAAGGTAGCATTTTTAAGGTAAGTAGAATCGCTTTGCATTCCAGAATCAATCCAATATTCTAACAGTGTTATAATACCTAATGCGTTGGTTTGTAAATATTTATAAGAATCTCCTGCTGCTCCAGCTCCCCAATCATTTAGACGATAATATTCAAAACCTCCGTCAGTATTATCCCATAATTCGTTTAAAAGTTTGTTTAGAGTGATATTGGCTATTTCATATGCCCTATTCTTAATTGCACTATCTAAATTGAGTTCCTCATAAATCCGTCGAATTTCAAGAGCAGCCAATATAGCATACATATTACTTTCTGCGTATTTATCAGTTGTAGAGTTATGATCATAGAAACCTTCGTAAGTATTGTCCCAAAATTGAGATGAGTTTATCAAATGAAATATTTCTTCGATTGAGTCTTTAGGGTAGACACTATTAATATTAAAACTGTTAATTTCATTTCCGATATTATCAATTAACAGAAAAATCGGCATGAGATTATCTATTAAATAACGCGTATCGTCAAACGCTTGCCCTGTAGTGTTGTCAACCGAATGTATGAACCCATAATTACTTGGATCCACACTGTCTTGATACCATAAGGGTGAAGCTCTTAATTTTAAGTATGAATCAAAAGTGTCATATGCATCAGTATCATCCTTCAGTAGAGTTTTATATACTAGCATATTGTCAATAGAGTATACTTTATCATGAGTTATTACTCCTAGACTATCCCCTTTTCTATAATATGTGTCAATATCCATTTCTATATCGGATTTAAATTTAGAAGCAAAAAAATTCCATTTCTTCGTAAAATTAATTTTAAAAGGATCTACAAAAATTTCTGGACCTGCGGATAGACTAATGTCGGTTATATCAAGATTTTTATTATCAAGAGAGAAATTATCACTCTCATTAATACTATCATGTAATAGGTTATCGTTAAAATAGAAAACATTAAAAATAAACAAAATAAGGAAGAAGACACAGAAAAGAATTTTGGCGTTTCCATTTCTCTTTTTCCTTTTTAATCTCAAAGCAAAAGTGTTATTGTAATTCATAATAAATCTACATACGATTTAAATTATTTTTTAATATCGATATATTTTTTAGAAAAATGTTCTTCTCTTTAAAATTTTTTTCTGAAAATCTCTGGTATTCAAGGATATTTTGACTTTATTTTTTATTATTTGTTATCAATATAATCTAAAATTTCTGAAATTAATACTCTCTTCTGTTCCATTGTGTCTCTATATCTAATAGTGATGGTATTATCATCTAGTGAATCATAATCTATTGTAATGCAAAACGGCGTTCCTAATTCATCTTGTCTTCTATATCTCTTACCAATTGATCCTGCAGAATCAAAAAAAGAAGAGATTCTATTATCTAGTAATAATTTGTGTATTTTTTTTGCTAGATTCAGGATTTTTTCTTTATTTTTCACTAATGGAAATACAGCAACAAGGTTAGGAGCAAGTTGGGCGTTTAAATTTAAGACTATTCGTTCGTCCACTATGTTAAAAGTAGTCTCGAGGAGAGTATAAATAATTCTATCAGGACCGAATGCGATTTCAAGTATTTGTGGAATTTCCTTTGAGTTTGGGTCTGTTCCCATTGAAATCTTAAAGTTTTGATTAGAAAATTCCTCGTGTCTTTTCAAATCGTAGTCTGTTCTATCGTGAATCCCGCAAATTTCAACCCATCCAAATTGCTTAGTGTTTATTTCTAAGTCCCAAGCATCATCAGCATAGTGAGCCATCTCATGAGGAGAGTGTTGCCTTAATCGAATCGATTCTTCTGGAAAACCCAACTTTGAAGTTAGATGATGACCTAAAAAGATACAATACGCAAAAGCTGGCTTTTTAAGAATTCCTTTATCGATAGCGTCTTTTAAAGCAATTTTTTTTGGTATTAAGGTTTTGTTTTCTTGAGATTTCCAATCCAATAAAGGTAGGAGATTATGTTTAATTTCATCGTATTCTTCGAAATTTAATTCTTGCTCCTTTCCAATAAATAGCTGAATTTCGAATTGATCAAAAGCTCTCATTCGAAGAACTAACTGTCTAGGTGAAATCTCGTTCCTAAATGCTTTCCCGTATTGAAATACTTTTATAGGATATTGCCTACGTGCATCTTGATTTAACCGATTAAATAAAAGGTAAGTTGTAGTAGCGGTTTCTGGACGTAAAAAGGCTGTTATACCACTTCCAACAGAAGTTTGTAGCATTAGATTATATTCTTCAATTTTTTCAAAAAGCGTATCACATTTTGGACATTTTAATACGTGCTGTTGTGATAGTTTATTCATATCCTCAAAAGATAAACCGTCAATAGAATGATCTGGAAGCTGTTCTTGAAGAAACTTATCTGCTCTTACCATTGTTTCGCATTTTTTACAACGAAAAACTGGATCAATAAATCGTTCTAAGTGACCAGATGCTTCCCATACTATTTTGGGTAAAATTTCTGGGCATTCAACTTCACTAAATCCATAAGCTCTAAGTTCACGTCTAAATATCGATAAGATGTTGTTTTTCAGAGCCTTTCCCGCTGGACCGTATGAATAAAACCCCGCTAAACCACCATAAATCTCTGGAGAAGGACCCCAAATAAAACCACGACGACGGAGTAACGAATTAAAAGTATCAATCTTATCCTCTATCTTCATTTTTATCAAATCCTTACTAAATTAGTTATTAGAATCATTGTTCCTATTTGTATTTTAAGATTATATGTTAAATTAAAGGTAGTAATCGGTTATTTTGAGATTCAAATTTTATAAAGTAAATTTTTATATAACTAAAAGATAGTATTATTATAATTTTAAGTTTTAAATTCAAATTAATTAACATAATAAAATTAATCCTTGATCTATCATGATTTTTCAAGACATCATTTTTCAATTTTTTACTATATGGGATGGTATTGAGTCAGGTCTTTATTACGCAATTGTAGGTTTTTATTTTCTAATATTTGCATACTTCCTTTTAATGAGATATAGAGTTTCAAAAAAGCTCTTTTGGCTTTATTTTTCAGTTTTATTTCTATTTCTAGCCGCCGGGAGAGGTTTCTTTATTGTTTATTATTTTTACGCTCCCGAACTGTTTGGTACGATGAGTAATTTAGAATTAGTTGGTATAATGATGTTATTATATCGATTAGCTACCTTTTCTACTTGGATGGGAATTGCTTGCTTAATGGGTGTATTTGGTACTCTAATTTTTCCCCCAATAACAGAAATGGGAGCTAGTTCTGACAAAACAGATATTAAAGCAAAAATTAAGAAAATTCTAAAAAATAAGAATTTAAGATTTTTACTTAAAATGTGTTTGATAGCGATCCCTATAATTGTTGCCATTCTAGCTTTGACATTACCAGATGCAGTTTTAATGGATCCAGATATAAGAGATCAATATGTTCCATCTTTTCAATTGGTAACAATTTTCGATTGGTACCCTGCGGGTAGAGCTGTCATTAACTTTATTCTCTTACCTTTAATGGTATTCTTAATTCCATTCATATTCGTATATTTAGCGCTAAAAACATTTGGAGTTTTAAGACGATCTTACGCTTTAAATGCAATAGGATTCTTTATCTATTTTTTTGGAAGAATAATTCAAGGATTACTAGAAACCTTTGGATTTCCTCATGTAAGAGCCATTTTACCCCCACTATTAATCTTACTATCGTTATTAATAATAGTGATTGCAAACAATTATGAACAACTTAGATAATTTTCTAATTTTTCTTTTTATCATTATTTTAAAAAATAATTTTAAATAAAATTTATTGTATTAGTTAGATATCCTTATACAACATTAAATAATTAAATTTAAATCAGAAGAGCTCATTTTATGTCGATCCATGGCAATCAATATATATTACCCCTATTTAAGACACCTCAAATTATACCCCCCATTAATGAACATGATGAATTAACATTAGCATTTTATTTATTAACAAAAGATCTAAAGCCAAACGAGAAAATTGCATCTTTTTCTAGGTTATTATGGCCATTCCTCTGTGTTCAAGGTGTTATTAGTACACATATAATCTTAGATGGGTTAAATGTTTTTTCAAAAAAGGGTAAACTTTCTAATCCACCTCGGCAACCTCTAATCGGTCATCTTTTAAGAAATATAGAGAATCGAACGCAGATTGAGCAGCTACAGAAAATAATTGAAGTATTGAAATACACAGATAGTGAAGCAGAATCATTAGGCGAAAGCGAAGAATCAGAATTTCAGAAGCTAAAGATTAAATCCTTAGTTGATCCAGAATTTCTTCAAACATTAGTAAATTTAATGCCCTTTACGGAATTTAAACCCGTCGCAGATTATATGCCTTTAGAACCGAATTTTACGACAGAGCAAGCTTTAGAGATTGCAGATAATTATCGGAATTCAGTTGATTATATGAGGGGTAATGCATTAAGGTGGAACACTCAGATTGAATTAATCAGTAAAGAAGTTGATAAATGGCTAATTGAAGTTAATGTCCAATTAAAAGACATTAATTCCCGTTTCTCCTCTCAGATTACAAAAACATCCCAGTTAATTGATTCAGGTCAAGTGAAAAATACGATCGATTTAGAAGGCGATAAAATTGACCAATGGAAAGTTAACGAGAAAAGGAGAGTAATTGAAAATATTTCTGTCTTGTTTAAAACTGCAGAAAGACAGTTAGAAGATATAATAAAAAAGAATAAAAGCTTTACACAGACAGAAATACTAAAAGGTAAGGTTTTTAAGGATCTTACTAACCCTTTTGAAAACCACTTCAAATTTTTAATAGATGAAGGTAATAACTTTGTAAGTTCAATCACATCCTTTACTCAGAAATACATGGAATTGAAAGAGAGCGTTTTTGAAATTGACATTGAAGCAGAAAAAAAATTGGTAGAATTAAAATCCTCATTAGACATGAAACTTCAAGATAGAGATAAAAACTTGTCTGCTTTTGAAGAAGAAAAACAAGAAAAAATTTCAGAAATTAAAGCTCTACAAAATAAGATTGAAGACTTCTATTCCCAAATAAAAGCTATTGTCCAATTAAAAAATGGAAATTGTCTGCAAGAAGCTCAAGATTTAGTGTCTTGGTCGTTAGTTGACAACCAATCCGAGTTGTTTTCTCGGCCAATCGTGTGGATCTATATGCCTTTATATGTTATGTTTGTTGAAAATGAGCAAATGATGGAAGAAAAAATGGTCTCAGTATTCCCTGGATTTGTTACAAGCGATCCGAACAACATTTACAAAGAAGTTTCTGGAGCAATGCTCAACTTAAAGCAAGCTGTTACTGAAAGAGTTGAAGAAGATATGGCGCTGAGATCAAATTTTGAATTTTCATGTGAAAGTAGGAATATTCTTGAGGATTCGAGTTTAAGCAAGAAAATTCAACAAGGAATTTCAATTTTAAGGAGAAGCGCTATAATTAATGGCGACATGGAAAATAAAATTAGAAGTAAATTAGATTCATTACTAACGCGATAATATTTCTACTGAAGAATAATTGGGCAAAAAAACTTGATCTTTAAAAGAAGTTCGTAAACTCTAAAAAGAGATTATATATAATATTTATTTCTAACTAACTCTTAATATATTTAGTAGATTAGTAATTTTTATGGTTTGTGGGATTTAAATCATGAAAAGGAAACTTAATTTGAAAAAATCGCATATTCGTAGCTTTTTTCTAGCATTTGAGAAGAAAGACATAACAAAAAAAGAGATAGAGAACGATCTGCTTACAAAGGGTTTGGAATACATTCAGATGAAACTTCCTGTTTCTAAAATAACTCCTGAAGTTGAGGATAAACTTAGGGAAAAAGTTGAACATAATATTCTCCAAGCGAAAATTAGGGAAGCTAATCTGGAGGATTTAGAGAGTGTTATGTATTTATATAATAGAAGTTGGTTAGTGTCTAGTACACCATTTAGATCTATAACGAAAGAAACTTTACGGATAATCTATGAATATCCCGAAACATTATTTTTGATAGCTAAAGCATATGGATCTGACGCTGCTTTTGTTATACTTGACTATGAGGGTTCGAATAAAGAATATGGGATAATTGCTGGACTTGGCGTTCTACCCCGCTTTCAAAGGAAGGGGCTTGGAACCGTAATAGGGTTGGCAGCGTGGAATCACTTTAAAAAAAAAGGCGTAAAAGAACTGAGATGCGAAGTATATAAAGAAAATAAAGTCTCATATGATTTCATCAAATCAATCGGATTCGTAGAATATGCTAGGAAAACATACAAAAGTGAAGATTTTTATACAGACTCGTAAAACTATTAATTTGAGATCAGTAGAGGTGGAAATTTTACGCTAAAGCTAAAAAGTATAGAAATTGTAAAAGGATTCTCAATTTTAGCAGTTCTTATTTCAAATTCTTTAAATTATTGGTTAGTTTTCGGAGACGAGTTAAAGAACATTTATGGTTTTATAATTACTATTTTAGAGGTTATAGGCCCATCTTTATATATTTTTGTAGGGTCACTCTCAATTTCATTCACTTTAAATAAAAAAATGGGAACCTATACTGAAAATATATATCGAAATAAAATCCTAAAGCAGGCTCTTTTTCTAATTTTATTAGGATGTTTATATAACGTAATAATAAATCCGAATCTAGGGTTTCCCGTAAATCTGTGGGGCTGGAATGTCCTTGTCTTTTTAGGATTCTCCCAAATTTTATGTTATTTAGCATATAGATTAGTACGATGGGCAAGACTCGTAATCGGATTAAGTATAATTTTTTTAACATCTGGATATCGCGAATTACTATTTATCGCAAAAGATGCTAATATAATTATGGAAGTAATACATTTTATAACAGTGTCTCCCTTTCCCAATTATTCACCGCTACCGTTTGCTTCAATCTCTTTTTTTGCTCCTGTTTTCGGAGAATTTATGTTTGAATCTATCGCTTTAGATTCAAACAGGGCAAGTCTACACTTAACTCACTCCATTCTAAAATATGGTTTAGTTTTATTGGTATGCGGATTGTTTCTTCCATTTATTGATATTGGTCTAGTAGTTGGGGCAGATAATTTTAACTCTTCTATGTATCCCTTTCAAGAGTCAATTCCCATATTAACAGCTCATAATGTGCCATATATCCCTGGATTGCCCTTATTTTTATTAAAAGGCACCCCTTCTAATCTTTTTTTGTTAATGGGATTAGCATTACTTATTATCGCATTATTTTTTTATTATTCAGATGTTTTACTTCAGAATGGTAAACTTTTTCGGATTTTAAGTATCTATGGGAGACATTCAATAACAATATTTTTCGTTCAATTTTTATTTATAGTAGTTCTTTATCAGAGAATTACATTACTTCTGTTTTTTCCCTTTTTAATACTCTACATCGCGATTTTGAGTGTGTTATTTTTTTTATGGCAAAACAATAGTAAATCAATCCTTTCACTAGATTGGATAATGGATAAATTAGGCGGGAATACTAAAGATTAGATAAATTAAAATCATTATCTTTCAAAGAATTGATTTTTTCAGTTATTATGTTCTTATTGTATTTGTCTTCTAATTTAGCAAAAAAGTCTTTTGCTCTTTCAAAATAGTCTATAGCTCGCTCAAACATTTGCTTAGAGACAAAAAGATCTCCTAATTTATTTAGAATTTCTGCAGCCATCTTTGCGTTGTTTAAACTTTCAAAAATTTCTAAACTTTCTTCATAATAGAGTATTGCTTTTTGCTCATCTTGGATGTAATCTTGAAAAATTGTTGCCACATGATATTTCATTTCACCTATCTTTGACTTATCTCCGAATTTTTGATAAATATCGTTTGAATAGCGATAATAATCAATAGCTTTACCATCTTCTCCTTTTAAGGAGTAAAATTTAGCGATCGCTTCTAAGACTATTCCTTCCTTAATATTTTCTTGAATTTCAAATGTTCTCACGGCCTCTAGGCTTTTCAGAAAGTAGTCTTCTGCTTCTAAATCGTTATCCCATAAAGAATGTAAATGCCCTAAGTAAAGAAAACACTCCCATTCTAATTTTGTCTTTGTAAAAAGAGAAATTTGGTTTTTAATTGTATCAATTAGCTTTAGTACACCTGTTAAACAATTATAAGACTGATCATAATAGTCTTCTCCAAGATAATAATACAATTTTCCATACTTGATGCGTGTCTGGATAATCCCATACACATCCTCATTTTGAGTAAAAAACTCTAAATTTCTTTTCAATATTTTCTTAACGCGATCAAAGTCTTTTAATGAAAGCAAAACTTCAACTAAATTACTAGAACTTTTAATAGCTTCTACTTCCATATTTTCCTTTTCCGCAAGGTTTAATGCATCTTGATAATATTTGTAAGAGTGTTCAAAATCATTAATTAAATAATAAACATTACCTAAGTTATTCAAAATTTGGATTTTCTTTATATTATCGCTAAGATCCTCTAAAGTGCTAAGAGCTCTATCAAAATGATAAATTGCTTGATCAAAAAATCCAGTTTCCTCGTGAATTAATCCTAATTCGTTATGGCTTATAACCACGTTTAAAAAATCTTTTTCCTCAAGAAAGTTTTCTAAAGCAAGTTCTAAATTTTTTAAAGCTTTTGGAAAGTCTCGTTTTTTGTAAAACAAACTTGCTTTCTTCAAAAGAAGATCGCCCATATTTTTTCCTAATTTTTCGCTCTCGGTAAGCTGTTCTTCTAGTTGAGTCAGCTCAAGTTCGATAGATTCGTCATCAATAACGTTAATATCGAAAAAGTCTTCTTCTTCAGAATCGTTTGAATGGTATGAAATACCATCATAATGAGTAAATAATCGGTTATTAAGTTCCTCGTCTATATTTGTAATTAAGGGTTTATTACAATTTCGACAATAAGTCCAGTAACTCTCGATCGGCTTCTTACAGAATGGACAATTATTCATTTCAAAGCGATGTTTTATTTATACTAGTTTAATTAAAAATGAAAATTCGTTCATTTATAATTTTTTAAAAACTGATTTAAAACTTGATTGCTATCTTGTATTTTCACAAATGCTAGTTTTTTCTACAGTTCATATATGTGGTTAACTCTTTATCTATTTCTTCCTCATTTAATCCTAAAGAATTTAATAGGATTCTTATCTGAAGAATTGAATTCTTAGCTTTTATTTTCTCAGCAATATTCAAAGCTTTAATGTATGTATCCTTTGCTTGTTTCATTTCACCTTGATAGACCAAAATCTCCCCGACATAACTTAATCCCTTTAGAATTAACTCTGTATAATTCGAATCAATTGCTTTATTTGTTCCTTGCTTAAAATAAATAAGCGATTGATGAAAATCATTTTCTTTTTTTTTAAGAATTCCTAAATTAAAGTAGGAAACAATAATACCTTTAATATCTCCTAACTCTTTAAAAGCTTCAAGAGTTTTTGTATAAAGTTCAAAGACTACATCCCAGTTTTCTTGTTTTTCATAAATTTGAATTAAATTACCTAAACAATCTAGTAAATTGTATATATCGTCGTTATCGGAGCATAAGGCGCTACAATCAAGTAAAATATCACAAGCTTCATCATATTGGTTTAATTTGATAAAGCTGTTACCTATTCCTTTTAAGCAAGTGATTTGTTCTTGAACCTGTTTTAAATCGTCATATATTTCGAGAGCATTTTCATAGTGTTCAATTGATTTTTGGTAGTCACCCTTTTTAAAATATAGCGTACCCAATATAGCATAGACAGCTGCTTGCCCTAGACGATCTTTCTGTACTTGGAAATGTTTTAAACATTGTAAATAATTCTTTTCAGCTTCTTTAAATAGGGCTAGTTGTAGCTGAATTAATGCTGTATCACTTAGTTCTCGGATATAGTTGGAGTCTTTACCAAATTCTTCCAATACCTTCAAATTAACTAATTTCTCTTTAAGAATATCCTCTAATTCTTCTCGAGTATACTCGTCTCTATCTTCGTTCATATATAGGAAGGAATCTAATTGTTTTTAAATAAATTAAAACGGGCTATAGAAGTTCTTCTAAAATTTCTGCTGCGGTCTTTACACACTGGAAACATTTTTTTTCTAATAATTCATTTTGAGTGAAGTAAGCTATGCCTTCAGGAGTTGTTATGTCGCAACCAAGTATTTCCTTACACATCATCGAACCATTTTTTTCTTGAAAATGGTTAGAGAATTCACTTACTATTTGATAAGTCTTATCTTTCGCTTCAGTATCCTTATTTATTCCCATACCGTTTTTTAATCCAATTACCATATATGCTCCAGTCACAGCGCCGCAAGCTCTACCGCTACGTCCCATTCCTCCCCCAAATCCTGATGATATTTTCAAAGCTTTATCTGTATCCAATCCATAATGAGGTGCAAAAGCACCGAATATTGATTGAGCACAATTAAAATTATCTCCAAAATATGAAAGAGCTTCTTCTATTCTTGACATTTAAAATAACTCAGTTATGTTTTGAATATTACATTTTAAACCTATAAGAAATATAAAATTTCTTTTCTATTATATATTTATAGAAAGATTAAGCGAACATTTTCTTGACATAGGGATTTAGTATGAAGAAAAAAGCAAGATTATTTGATAAACTTGAAGAAAATAAGGTTAGATGCCATGTATGTGCTAACGAATGTGTTATTCTACCAGATAAGGTAGGGATATGTAGGACAAGAAAGAATCTTGAAGGAGAATTATACACTTTAATTTATGGCTCGATGATATCATCTGGCAGTTTAGATCCAATTGAAAAGAAACCTTTATATAATTTCTGGCCAGGTGCTACTGCTTATTCGATTGCTTCAATTGGGTGTTCTTTTAAGTGTCAAAACTGTCAAAATTGGTCTATTAGCCAAGCAAATCCAACAGATAACGGAAAAAAAGGTTTTTATGACCTAAAGGGATATGAGGATCGAGGGATGTCGTTAGTTGAAATGACTCCAGAACAATTAGTAAAAAAAGTCATTAAAAGTGGTGCTAAAACGCTTGCCTATACCTATAATGAACCCCTTATATGGCATGAATGGATATTAGATACAACTAGCTTGCTTAAGAAAGAAAATATAAAGACAATATTAGTAACAAATGGGTATTCTACGCTAGAAGCTACGAAAGAGTTGATAGATGTCGGAATTGATGCTGCAAACATAGATATTAAATCTATGTCAGATGAATTTTATAAAACTATCTGTGGTGTTAAATCAGTCCAACCGGTATTGGATACAGCAAAAAGATTTAAATCTCATGGAATTCATGTAGAAATCACTAATCTCATCATCCCTGATTTGAATGATAGTGATGACGAAATTGGCACTCTTTCAAAATGGATTACAGAAAATCTTGGGGAAGATACTCCCGTCCACTTTTCAGCATATCATCCTGATTTTAAGCAACCATCCTTGAAAAGAACACCATTTGAAACATTAGACAGAGCGTATGAAATCGCCAAAAAAGAAGGTATTAAATATGTGTATGTAGGGAACTTAAGTCACGAAAAAGGAGGAAATACTTATTGTCCAAATTGTAACCACTTAATTTTAGGGAGGAGCGGATACAGCTTCACAAAAATTGATATATCCGAATCGAAAACATGCCCAAATTGCCAGTATGATTTAAGCAAGGATATTAAAGGCGAAATTAAGAGATAATCTTCTTAAGGATTCAGCTTCTTTTAAGAAAAATGAAATAATAATAAAAAAGATTAGATAGTTAAGTTAAAAATATCCTGTTATTGAAACGCCTATAACTAAAACTAAGAAAGCTTGCAACATACAGAATCCAGCGACTATGAGGGCAAAAATAGGCCATGAAATTAATTTTGAAATTGCCATTAATGTCCCTATGTAAAATTTAGCAGTGAGAGCAACAATAGCAAAGACGATTATAAACAGGATAACAAAGAATACCGTAGGATTCATAAATATTCCTATGATTTCATAGGCTTCTCCAGGTAATGCTATCACAATAATAGCTACAACTGCACTTCCAGCCATAAGGCCAACTACGCTTGAAATGGGGATATCGTTCATTGGTTTTAAAAAGGTTAGAACACCTAGAATGATAAGTAAAACCGAAGTAAAAATGCTTACATCCGTGCCTTCGAATCCTCTTGGGGGTATATTATACAACAACCCCGCAACGCCGCTTAATATGCTTAAAACACCGACAATAAAACCTAGATAAGTTAAAACTTTCAAAAATTTCGTTAATTTAAAATCCCAATCCTCGATTTTCCTCTCCTTTACAGAGCCTCTTCGTTTTGCCTCATGTACCCCATAAATTAACCACATTATTCCCAATATTAAAACAAAGAAACCAGCCATTTCCGCTAACGGTATTAAAAATCCTACCTTAAAATCAAATTGATATATCAATAAATTTCACTTCTTCAAATTAATTTAAATTTATTATTATGTTGCATAACACTTTTCAAGTATTTATATTATATCTAGTCCAATTTTTAAATTACTTTAAATTCAAGCATAATTTGCAATAAGATATATCTTAATCATTCTAATATAAAGGAAACTGCTTTTTTTACATAATCTAAGTATGTTTGAATCTCTTTATTCTTTGTTTCATTGTTCCACGAATATTCCTTTTGCATAATTTCTGCGACTTTTCCTGCGGCTTCAGAAGCTCTTCGATGATGTATCCAAAGCGACATTTCAGTCCTCCGACAAAATACATCAATTAAATGAGGTGTGAACTCATACTTGAGTACGTATAGAATTTCTGCATTGATAAAATCATTTTCATCTATAATTCGTTCTTTTAGAGACTCATCTTCTTTTATCATATCGAGGAGTTGGATCGCGCCTTTCCCATATTGTTGATATAGGTGATCTGAGATTTCTTCATCTAATGTGACACCTGACTTTTCTAGTTCATCTAACCATTCATCTTTTTCGAGCGTAATTATAAATGGTTGTCTGGACCAATGTTTATCTTTATGGATATCGGGAAAAATTTTCTTTTCTTCTACATGTTCAAATAAATCTTCAGCCATTTCGCGCCATTCTGTTAGTTTCCCCCCTGTAATTGTTAATAAATTATCATCAGAGAAAAAGATTATATGTTTTCGCGATACTTCGCTTTCTGGCTTTCCTTTTTGCATTACTAACGGTCTGATTCCAGCATATGTAGAAAGAATATTTCCATAATCTAATTTTGCGGTCGGGAAGTATAACTTAACAGATTCAATTAAGTAATCTGCATCCTCCTTTTCACAAAATGGATTTGCCAGATCACCTTGAAAATCAGTATCGGTTGTTCCTACAAGTGTATACTTTTTATTCCTCGGGATGACAAAAAAAAATCTGTTATCAATACTAGAATAAAGACCACATGCCATGTTATTTCTTATATTTTCACGCTTATATAAAAGATGAACTCCTTTAGTTGGTCTAATTAACGGCTTTGGAATGGAATCAGGGTAATTTTCTATTAGATTATCTGTCCAGATACCTGTCGCATTTATTACTAAGCTACCCCGAATCTCAAAATCGGATTTTTTTTCTAGATCTTTACATTTAATCCCAACAATTTTCCCGTTGTTTTTGATATAACCAAAAACCTTACAGTAATTTATTGAATCTGCTCCTCTAATTATTGCTTCCTTCAAGACTTCGATGGTTAACCGAGCGTCGTCGATGTTTGTATCGTAATAAATTACGCCACCATGAAGACCTTCTCTATTAAATTCGGGTTCAAGCTCATAAACTTCTTCAGCAGTGTATGATTCATTTTTTTTGAAATTCTTAAATTCGGATTTATCATCGCTTAAAAAATCATAAATTTTAGCAGCATTTTGTAAAATACGCTTTTTATACTTTCCTCCTTCCAGAAATGGTAAAAAGAAAGGAAGAGGTCTAACTAAATGGGGTATCTGAACCCTCATCCAATTTCTTTCACGAGTAGCACTTTTAACTAAATCCATTTCGCTATGTGCTACATATCTAATTCCGCCGTGAGCCAATTTTGTACTTCTCGACGAAGTTCCTGCTGCGAAATCTTGCATATCTACTATAGCGACTTTTAAGTTTCTCATTGCTGCTTCTCTTGCTACTCCCGCCCCCGTTATCCCAGCTCCGATTATTACGACATCATATTGAATTTCTTGCATGTTAGAAATGATTTTTTCTCTGTTTTTGAATGTCCAAGATTGATCAAATAATTTTTTTCCCAAATCTACCATTTTAACCATTTTTAGTAAATTCTTGAAAATAAATAAGGTTTCTTAATGCTACCGTTATTGAATTACTTGGTTTTCTAAGATAAATAAGTTGATAAAGATGTAATCTATATTTGTTCTATAATATAAAGTGATAAAAATGGTAGATTCAGAATTATTAAATGAGATACAATTAAAATTATCTGATGGTAGTGCTACAACTGGAGATTGTCTTAAACTTTTTGAAATTTATAAACAGATCTCATCAGAAAGTGCGGAGTTAAGAGAAGAGTTCGATGATATGGCCATGTTAGATATGGACTTTTTAGGACAAATACTAATATCAAATGAAAACAAGAAATTTTGGCTTAAATTTAAAGATGGAAAAGTAGATTATGGAGAAGGTGATAGTGATAATCCAACATTATCCTTTACAACAAATATGGATATTTTTACGGGGATTCTGTTTGGAACGATTGAAATTTCTGAAGCACATGAAGCCGGAGATGTCAGCTTTGATGGTGGTAGTGAAGCTCTAATGGATCTTCAAGCAATTACATTCGTTTTGAACGATTTTTTACAAAGCATCTAATATTTTAAGTGATTAATGCGCTATTCAAAGCTGTCCAAACGTTCTTTGCGCCTTTCTGTTTAATGAAATAATGTTTAATTTTTCATCCATTTATGAAGTTCAATTTCGATAAATATAGAAAATTAATTGGTTATAACCCTATTTTTTAGAATTTTATTATCTAATTAAAAATAGCAACCAAAAAAAATTGCTGTCATACATTTTGTTAGGTTTTGTTTTTATGTTTCACAGTTATTACGACTTTCCCTTTGGCATGTCTTTCCCCATAATAGCGAACAGCCTCAGCAACCTCACTTAACGGATAACATGTATCTACGACGGGTACGACTTTCCCCGCTTCAATAAGCTCTTTCATGAAAACCAGATCCTTTTGATTTGATTTCGCTGTATAGTTTTTCACTTTCTTACCCCCTAAGATAATAGCTTGGATTATTCGATACATTGAACCTCCCGTCAGGACATAATTTCCATTAGGAGTTAATACCCGTTTATAATCTGAAATCGAACGAAATGCCACAACATCAAGTATAAGATCATAAAGGTGCTCACCTTTGGTGAAATCTTCTTGAGTATAATCAATAACATGGTCAGCTCCTATAGATTTCACCATTTCTAAATTCTTAGTGCTACACACACCAGTTACTTCAGCTCCGAATGATTTTGCAATCTGAACAGCAAATGTACCTATACCCCCAGACGCACCATTAATTAAAACTTTTTGTCCTGACTGAATTCCTCCGATATCACGAAGCCCCTGTAGGGCGACCACCGCTGCTTGAGGTACGGCTGCTGCCTCCTCGAATGTTAAATTACTTGGTTTCGTTACTAATATATTCTCAGGAACAGATATATACTCAGCAAAACCACCCCACCCATTATCGGATGAATCTGCAAACACATCATCACCAATTTGAAATTGCTCCACATTACTGCCAACCGCTTCAACTGTTCCTGCTATGTCAGATCCAAGTGTCTTATATTTTGGTTTTGGAAAACCCCCCATAAGGCGCATAAAACGTGGTTTTCCTCTCACAAAAGTCCAGTCGGCAAAATTTACCGATACTGCATGAACTTTGACTAGTACCTCATCATTATTAGGAGTAGGTATTTCTACCTCTTCTATCTTCATGACTTCAGGAGGACCATATTTTTTGTAAACTACAGCTTTCATTTTATTATTTTTACCTTTATTTTCCATTTTTTACACTATTTTCATTTAATTTTAGTTAAAATAATTTAAATTTTGTTTAAAAAACTTAATAATTAGATTATTTGTACGGAATATTTGAATATATTTAAGTTATACTTACTTTCTTCCCCGTCTCAATAAGCTCTTTGAAGAAAATGTCATTCCTATATATTTCCAAGCAATATCTTTAGATTTAATATATAATTTTTAAAATTATCTATATAACCTAACAATTATATAAAATTAATCTTCCAATAATTTTTGAAGAATCAGAGGCATAGAATAAATATCCCAATAATTGTGATCAATAATCTCTTTTACTAAACCTACATATCTTTGGGGTGTTTCTAAATACTTTTTGTAGCACAAACCAACTAAACTATTGGGTAGTTCGTTTTCTCTTCTCAAGTTTAATAACCTTTCTTCCATATCTGTAAGCGTGAAGCTCTCAAAGGACCCTTTATATTTCCTACGGCAGTTGTGGTATAAATCTATGTGATGTAATTTACTATTAAATCTCTCGTAAGGTTCTTCTTCTTCAGAGATCATGGGATTTTCGTCAAAAAAATAGAGAAACCGGTTCGCAATGTAAGGAATATCAAAACTTTTACCATTATAAGTAATAAAACACTTGTAATTTGGCAATATATCTGTTTTAAGATGTTCGCACATAGCAATTTCTTCTTCCAAATCTCTCGCGAATAAAATATGAATTTCAAACTTATTGTTTTTAAAATATCCTAGCCCTACCATGATTATTGGACTATCGTATAACCCTAAAGTCTCAATATCGAGAAAAAGTAATTCTTCTAAATCAAAACAAAAGGCCACATCCAAGTCGTAAATATTTTTGTTTCTGTATAAACTTCTGTACTCTTTGTTTTCTATAAGGTCTAAGACTCGGTGTGCTGAAAGGTTGTACTTCAAATTAATTCTTAAATCATATAATGACTTAACGCCTTTCCTATTAAGCTGGCGCTCCAATGTTTCTCCAATATAATAAACTGTCTTTAAATTTCGAAGTATTTTTTTCTTTGAGAGCGACAATTTTAAATCGCATTGAAAATTGTCTTCTTTCCATATAATTTCCATGAACTGTCCCATGGGGTTACGCACAATGTTATGATTGCGAAAGATGTCTTCGATTTTCTTATCCTTGTATTGATCTGCTATGTGAGTAATATCAAATGTTTCGAAATTGTAATAGTAGTCCATTGTCTATATTAAAAAAGTTATTCTTTTTAATAACTTGATCGGTGTTAAATTATAGTAAAACTAAATAATAGAGAGCTAATAATCAACTTTAGGTATTGTATCCTCAATTTCTCTACGAGGAGGTTTGTATTTAAAGAATCTACGAGATTCGCTATCTTCCAATACATAATTACTACCTCCTCCATGTATCATGCAAAAGGGGTCAAATAAGCCGATTTCATTGGCGTATTGTCTTGTAAAGCCTCGTCCACCCATAGTTCTAAAGCAATGAATTGAGCTTTCGAACCCAAGTTCTGTAGAACTAATTTTTAAGCCCATTGTGTTAGCAGCCATTAATTTTGAGCCTGCTAATTCGGGATGTTTATCTAACTGTCGTACATATTGGATCATAGCAGAAATTAACAAATTCAGTTCGCGGATTTTTTGAGAAATTGGAAATCGTATTACTTGAAATTGATGTAATCTTTGCTCAAATTGCCTGCGCTGGAGAGCGTATGCATGAGAGTATAGTAATTTTTTCATAGTGTCCCCTAATGCTTCGGCACTTATAACTAACCTTTCTTCTGTTAATTGATGGAAAGCTATATCTAATCCATGACCTTGAAGAAGATTCTCTTTTGGGAGCTCCACTCTATCAAATATTAATCGACTAACGAAAGCATCAGTCATACCATAGGTTCTTACTCGTGTACTTCGAAAGTTTTTTAGTTGTTGCTCTTCTGTATCCACAACAACCGCAGCTAATTGTCCGTTATTTAACCTTCCATATAGAATAATGAAATCAGCAATCATACCGTTCGTTATGAACAATTTCTTGCCTTTTGCGACAATATTGTCATTTCTTTCTTGTAGAGCTAATTCCATTCTGAAAATGTCAGAACCCGCGTTAAATTCAGTCATAGCAGAAGCCGCAATTTTACCTTCTCTTGCTACAGGAATCAAAAATTTTTCTTTCTGTGCATCATTCGACGCATAATTAACAGGATTACAATAAAGTGTACCTCCAGAAAGTCTTCCCATTTCTACACTGTAATTTCCAGCAATATATCGCTCACTGTACTCACTCCATCTGCCACCACATATTGCATAGGCTATTAACGCGTTTCTGGTAATTCTTCCTACTTCATATTCATCGGTATTGAGGATTGTGGAATAATAGCCTTTATCGGACAATCTCTTCATTATATTAATTACAATATCTCTTTTTTTATCTTGAGTAGGTTCTTCTACGAGATAATTCAAATCTTCGAGCTTTCTGAATTCGGGATCGAGTTCTTTTTCAATAAATCCATACAGTTCTGCTAAGAATTCTTTTTCTTGAGCGTTAAGTACGGGATTGTTGAGTAAATCTAGTTCAGGGATATATTTCTGAATTTTAATTTTTTCAAACTCTCTAATTCTAGTATCCATAATTATCATACTGTCTTCTTAAAATATTAAAATTATCTTCCACTGTAATTGTTGGAATCTTTTCCCATTATTTTAATGTAATTACTATTCGAAATCTTATAAACAAAGTGAGATTAAAATATCTTATCTATTAGATAAATAAAATCTAACGTTAAAACAAGAATTTGATAATAAAAGTGAAGAATATATGATAAAATTTAGCGATAAACAGTTGAAAATTCCCAAATTAATGAAACCTGTATATTTAGCTACAGTAGGAATGTCTAAGTTCGATCGTGCATTCCCAGAAACTCGTACTGAAGAACTCTGTATACAAGCGTTCACTGCTGCTGCTGATTTCGTTAATATGACCCCGTCAGAGTTAAAACAATACATTCATACATGTTATTACGGACATTTTGCTGACCATTTTGGTGATCAACTCTTAGGAGAATCAGTAATTCACGATAGATTAGGATTAGATCCCCTTGGAAACATCGGAGTAAAAACGGGAGGAGCTACAGGAGGTTCAACAATGTGGGAGGCCGTAAAAGCGGTAGCGTCAGGATATAGTGATTGTACCCTTGCATTAGGTTGGGAGAGAATGGATGAAGTACCTACAGATGAGGGAAACCACCTCATTTCTGCTGCTGCAGATAAAGATTGGGAAACGCCCCTAGGACATATCTACACAGGTTACTACGCGGTCATGGCTCAGAGGTATTGGAAAATCTTTGGAAAGGAAGAAGATTCATTTCGCGATACGATGGCAGAAATTGCTGTAAAAAATCGTGGATATGCGCGTATGAATCCCCACGCTCAAGCGCCAATGAAGATTACAATTGAAGATGTCAAAAACTCGCCGATTGTTGCTTATCCACTTAGAGCATTGGATTGTTGTTTGATGAGCGTAGGTTCTGCTTGTGGTATCGTGTGCGACGAAAAAACAGCTTATGAAATCACAGATAATCCCCTTAGGATTTATATCGCAGCAGGGAGTCATACCTTAAGAGTTGCTGATCGAAGAAATATGACAATTCCGCTATTACCAAACGAAACACCTGATACATACAAAGATTTAGGGAAAAGATTCCCTGGATCTGATAGGTATCCAGGATTCACAGGGTTTTTGGCAGCTAGAATGGCAGCCTATTATGCTTATAGAATGGCAGGCATTAAAGACCCAATTGAGGACCTTGATGTAATTGAACTTCATGATGCATTCACCATTAGCGATATTCAATCTTATGAAGATGTAGGACTACGCCCATATGGTGAGGGTAGAGATTACATTGAATCCGGAGATGCTTATCTGATCAATCCTAAAACCAAAAAACCAGGTAAGTTACCAAGTAATTTAAGTGGAGGATTAATCGGATGCATGCATGCCGTAGGGGCTACGGGATTAATGCAAATCGCTGAGATTGGTTACCACATTTGGAATCGCTGGGATGAAATCCATGAGCCTCAAGAGAAATGGGACGCGTTTGGTCGTAAAAAACCCGATGATTGGGCTAGTTTACAAGTAAAAGACGCTAAACGAGGCTTAGCAATAAGTCACGCTGGAGTTGGTTCGCATGTTACAGCAACAATATTAGTGAGTCCAAATAACTTATTAAAGGAGGATTAAAAGATGCCAAAAACTGAAAAAGAAAAAGGATTTGTTGATATCATAAATGGAAGATATAAACCAACAGGAGTTTTTCATATCTCAGAAGCAAATCAGCCAATATTTAACAAAGATACGGGGAAATTAGCAGGTGTAACAAATCCTCGTGATATGACTTACATACATTCTTACGGTGGAGAAGCTCCTTTTTTCGAAGGTCTAGGAAAGGGAAAATTAATGGCAACCCGATGTGATAACGACAAATGCGACACACAAGGTTCTATATATCAACCTTTCAGAATTTATTGTCCGGATTGTCTGAGGAAGAATACAATTATTGATATGACGGATATCGCAAAAACTACAGCAATAATTCATTCCTACATTATCACTCATAGATCTGGTGCATTTAATTCTCTTCCAAAACCAATAAAGTTCATAAATGTAGAGTTTGAAGGAGTAGTAACCATCTTAATGAGTGTCTTGGCGGTTGGAGAACCTGAAATTGATAAAAAAGTAGTGCCAATTTTTAATACCAAAGCACCCACATATACAATCCCTGATCTAAGGTTCGTTGTCGAAGGAACCCCAGAATCAGAACTACCTGAAGGTTTTACTTTTTAACTTTAAATTTTTTTTTATTTTTTTTAATTCTTTTTAAGATGATTAATTGAAAAAAAAATATAATGGAAAAAAAATGAAATTAGGAGTGTATTTAGTCTATTCCTTATAGTGTCACATGTTCTTGCTTTAGATGAAATATTTTTCTTGCTTCTTCACCTTGAGCAATTTCTCGTCCTGCAGCCTCTGCAACTTTTTTGGCCCATGTTACTTGCTCATAACTGCCTTTAGCTAATTCACCTGTAATAACGCGAGTATTATCTTCTAAACCAACACGAATATGACCTCCTATAGCTGCAGCACACAATCCTGCTTGAAACTGTTGCTTAGACACACCACATACGCTCCAAGTAGCTTCTAGAGGTATCAAATCGAGTAGTAAAGCGAGATTCTTTGGTGTGAATGGAATTCCTCCGAGCACGCCCCATACAAATTGAAAATGAAGAGGTTGTGTAAATGTGCCTTCTTGTCTATTTAAGAAAAGCATATTATACAGACCACCTAAGTCATAAATTTCCATCTCTGGTTTAGTCCCTGCTTTTTTCATTTCTTTTGCAAATTTCGAAATAGTTTTGAACGTATTTGTAAAAATGTTTCCTGCTCCCATACCAACTTTTCCGGTTCTGTAATCACCAACTGCAAAGTTCATAGACGCAGTATTTAATGAAGCCAAAGGTGGCTTATAGGTTTGAACTGGCGCTATTCTTTGTTTATCAGTGGCAACTGTACTAATTGCAGAACTTAAATTGATTATTAAATCGGGTGCTTTTGATTTTATATTACCTAACACTGCTTTTATTAAATCTAAATCATGTGTTGGATTGCCTTTTTCCGGATCTCGAGCGTGAATATGGACAATTGCAGCACCCGCATCATAACATTTTTTCGCTTCATCTCCAAATTCTTCTGCTGTATATGGAACATTTGGATTATTAGCTTTAGTTGTAACTGCACCAGCTAATGCTGCTGAAATAACTAACTTATTTTCTGGGTTCGATTCTGACATTTTTTTTAAAAAACTCCATTTATTTTTTGAATTTAATTATATAATTTGTTGATTAAAAATTAAATTTAATAATATTTAAATTTTAAATAGAAAAGATTATCTAAATTTATAAATTAATGAATTAAATTAAGTATAACTAATAAATGAGGATATGTGAATGAATCTACGAGAATTAGTTAAAAAACAAGCAGAAAAGTATAAGAACAAGACATTTTTATATTGGCAAGATGTAGAAATTTCTTATTCTCAATTGGACGAGAAAACAAATAAAGTCGCTAACTTTTTATATGATTTAGGAATTCGGAAAGGAGATAAAGTAAGTATTTACTTACCAAATATGCTTGAATACGTATATTTATATCTAGGAATTCCTAAACTAGGCGCGGTAACTGGTCCTGTAAACGCGTTATTTAAACCGAGAGAAGTCAAGTTTGTGGTTGGTCATTCAGAAGCGAAAGTTCTTATAACGATTCCAAAGTTAATGCCAGTTGTAAACCAAATTAAAGGAGATCTTCCCAATTTAAAACATATAATCGTAATTGGAGAAGTAATTGAAGGCACTTTAAATTATATTGAATTAATGCAAAAAGCTTCATCTGAAGATCCTCCTGAAGTTGATATTGATGAAAAAGAGGACCCTGCTGCTATTCTCTACACATCGGGGACTACTGGCTTTCCTAAAGGTGTATTACAAACTCATTTCAATATTAGAAGAAACGCAGAGATGATAAAAGAATTCCTCCAAGTGAAAGAACACTATCGATTTATGCTAATTTTACCAATGTTTCATGTAAATGCTCAAATAGTTACTATCATGGGACCATTTACAATAGGAGCGAGTTGCATTTTAACTGCTGGATTTTCAGCTCAGACTCATTGGGATACTGTTGCGAAATACAAGGCTTCTACATTCAGTTGTGTCCCAACAGTGCTTTCAATTTTACTTAGAATGCCACACGAAAATCTAGACTTGTCATCATTAGAGTTTGTGATATGTGGAGCAGCTCCTCTACCTGTGGAAGTATTTCGAGCATTTGAGGACACATTTAAATGCAAAGTTGTTGAAGGTTATGGCCTCACAGAAGGTACATGTGCTTCTTCGGTTAATCCTCTACCGACCGAAACCGAAGATAGGCGAAAAATAGGGAGCATCGGTTTACCATTACCAGGTAATGAAATGAAAATTGTAGATAGCGAAGGTAATGAACTACCACCAAACAGTAAGGGTGAAATTGTTGTTAAAGGTGATAATGTCATGAAAGAATATTTTAAAAATCCAGAAGCGAACGCAGAAACTCTTAAAGACGGGTGGTTGTATACAGGAGACATTGGTCACATGGATGAAGATGGCTTTTTTTATATAACTGATCGCAAAAAAGATATGATTATAAGGGGAGGGGAAAACATTTATCCACGAGAAATCGAAGAAGTAATATATTCCCATCCAGCAGTTTCGTTAGGAACGGTTATTGGAGTGCGCGACAAGATATATGGAGAATTACCGAAAGCGTTCATAGTATTGAAAGAAGGAGAATCTGTCACTGAAGAAGAAATTATCGAATATTGCAAAAAACATTTAGCCGATTTTAAAGTACCGAAATATGTGGAATTCCGGGATGATTTGCCTAAAACTCCTACCGGGAAGATTATGAAACAACCACTTCGTGAAGAAGAAGAGGTTAAAACTGGTAAAATTTTTGATGATAAGTAGTATACTTGTCTTTTCTACTTTACTTTCACTTTTTTTTATTTCATTTTTTATACTCATTTGAAAGCGTTTTATTGGTTAAAATCCAATTTTAAAAGCCTTTATAGATGATTCAATCAATTATATAATTAATTTTCATAGTAAAATAAAAAAAAAAAGGGACAAATAAAAATGGATAAAGTTGCAGTAGTTGGATGTGCACAAACAAAATATGAAGCAGATAAGATAGATCAAACTTATTCTGAACTTGTATTCGAAGTTGTTAAGAAGTTGCACAATGAATTAGGCATTACCAACGATGATGTTGGATGTGTAATTACTGGCTCTAATGATTTTAATGATGGGCGAACAATTGCAAACATGGCAATACAAGATGCTGTAGGATCGGTGAGAAAAGCAGAATCAAGGGTTTCTGGGGACGGAGCTTTCGCTTTTGTGTATGGTGCAATGAGGATTTTATCAGAATCTTACGATACCGTAATGGTAGTTTCACATTGTAAATGTTCTGAAGTAAACCAATACCTCGTAAACAACACAATATTTGATCCATATTATCAAAGGCACTTAGGACTTGATCAAATTTCATCAGCTGGTTTAATGGCTAACATGTATATGAATAAATATGGTGTGACCGAAGAACAAGCAGCTAAAGTTGTGGTTAAAAATCGGAGAAATGCCCTCAACAATCCCTACGCACATTTGCAAGAAAAAATAACTATTGACGATGTAATTAATTCGAAGATGATGGCGTATCCTCTAAAAGAACTAGACTTTCCCCCATTTTCAGACGGAGCAGTTGCTATGCTTTTGGCAAAAGAAGATGTAGCTAAGAAAATGACAGAAACACCTATTTGGTTAAAAGGTTATGGCAATTGTACTGATGCTTATTATTTAGGGAATAGAAACATGACGAACTTAAT
>JABXKD010000089.1 GCA_013375475.1 Promethearchaeota archaeon | reverse complement strand
CTCGGAACCCCAGTAGATGTCCTTTTCCGGTTCCCAGATATCCTCACGCCCGCCACCGAAACCGAAGGTCTTGAAACCCATCGATTCCAGTGCGACATTACCCGCGAGGATCATCAAGTCGGCCCAGGAAATTTTCCGACCATATTTCTGCTTGATTGGCCAAAGTAGCCGGCGTGCCTTGTCGAGATTGACATTATCGGGCCAGCTGTTGAGAGGTGGGAAGCGTTGATTTCCACTGCCACCGCCGCCGCGGCCATCACCTTGGCGGTAGGTGCCGGCACTATGCCACGCCATACGGATGAACAAAGGGCCGTAGTGACCGAAGTCCGCTGGCCACCAGTTTTGTGACTTTGTCATAAGTTCACTGAGATCCTTCTTCACAGCCTCCAAGTCGAGACTCTTGAATTCTTTAGCATAGTTGAAATCTTTGCCCATTGGATTAGACTTGGAAGAATGTTGGTGCAAGATATCGAGATTCAACTGGTTCGGCCACCAATCTTGGATCGTCATGCCACCGCCGGCAGTGGGCCTCTTAATCCTGCCCATTACCGGGTTTTTACTATCTTCATTCATAATTTTCACTCCTTTTGATATGAGAATTCTTAAATATTAACTTTGCATTTTCTTCCTCTTTTTGCATTATTAACCAACTTTTTGTTGCATTATCTATACAAGAATGCCTAGTATATATATGAATGCTTAATGATTTATTATATAAGAATCACTCTCATATAGTAGATATTATCAAACAGTTCCTTTAATAATAAGTATCAGAATAGGAATTTTCTTTAGGAAATAAAACATCAATTAATTCTCGAGATTCATGTTTTACTAAAGCATCTTTGATAATATGTTTTAACTCTTTAAAACTCCTGTCTCCCAAGATTAATTTGAACAAAGTCGATCCCGGTAATTTAAGATCACAAGATATTTCCGTTGGATATCCTTTTTCCATTTTAATATCACAAATCTGCCCATTATTAAAAGATAAGATATAGCTTGTTGTGTAATTACTTATTATTAAGTCTTGAGTCAAACCTTTAAAATCTGAGTTATGAATTCTATCTTCTAATATTGGTTTTATTTTTTTGAAATAAACTTTTAAATTTGGAATCTTTACCTGCCAACCATAACTATCATACGTTACTCCTCCGAGTTCACAAATGAGTTCTGCTAAATCTGTATCCTCCCTAACCGCTAAGTCAACTTTATCTGGATTTTCAATACGCGCGATTTCTTTAGTAAATTGAAGTATTTTTATACTACATTCGCGATTTATATGCAATGTTTTAATATCATATCCTAAATTTTCATAAGTTTTTCCAAATGTGAAATATGCTATCGATTTTCCACCCGTTTCAATTATATATGTTGAAGCTTTAAATTCATTAAAATAGTCATTAAAGAATTTAGAAATGTAGCAATCCCTATCCAAAACATTTGAGATAAAGTAATTATCGTAAAATTTGTTATAATTATTTGCAATAAAATTAATGTCATCTGAATTTGCTTTTCTAATCTCTAAAAAATTCAAATCCTCTAAGGGGATCTTTGACAATGATAATAACATTCTATGATCGAGAGGGATCGCAAATTCATAACCTAATTTTCGATAGTAATAAGGAATACCTCTTATAACAGAAATAATGTATCCTGTTTCAGCCATTATTCGTTCATAAAGGTTATTTAACTCAACAATTAATCCTTTTCCACGATATTTTTCTAATGTCCCAACAAATCCCATTTCGCACACTGGAATTGTAGTACTCCCAAATCTCCATTCTAAAGGCATTAAACTAATGCTAGAGACAATTTTATTTGAATTAGAATCTTTTATATATAGAAATAGTACGTCTTCTTTCCTTGGATGATTTATAACTATGTGATTGATATAATCTCTTACTGATTCACCATGCACGTTAACATTTAATTCTAAAATTTGCTGTAATTCTTCTTTCTTATTATTTTCAGCTATATGAATGGAAAACTGTTGATTTACTTTCCTTTGATATCCTTTTACAAGTCCCATTTAAAGTTGGTAAATGATGTTATATTTAGAAACTTTGTTGAAATTAATTTCTTTTTAAAATTTAATTAGAATCAAATATTCTAATTATTAAATTCAATTAACTAGTTTCTTAAAGAGATTATAATGCAAGAAAAAATAATAAAGGATGAAATTCTGGAAAAGATTACTTTAGAGAATGTTTTCAAGATTTTTAACGACAATATATTCCCGATGCTAAATAACGAGGAAAAAGATTATTGCAACGAACTCCAAGAATTTTGTTTAGAGCTTGATCCTAAAATCGATAAATCTAAAGATGTTTATGTATTATTCCCAGAACTAGGAAAGCATGGTTATATGCAGCGAATCAATAAATGGAAAGATTTCACTCCATATGGGATGAAAAAAGAAATATTGATGGGTACCCACTTATCGCTATTAGATCCCCAATTAGAATTAGCAAGATTAGCCAGTGGAATTTTATGCGGTAATCCAACCTTTCACTATTACGAACACGGAGGAACCGGTGAGACTATCCAAAAAGTTCAAGACGAATTAATTTCTGGACAAAAAATTGGATGTATAGGAATTACTGAACCTGAAAGAGGCTCTGATGCGGTAAATATGACGACCGTTGCAACAAAAGATGGAGAATTTGTGACGTATAACGGGGAAAAAGTATATACAACCAATGGGCCGAAAGCGGATTACTTCTGTACATATGGGGTATATGATACAGACAATCCGCGTGATACTATGGTACAAGCAATGATAAAACGCGAATTTGGCGTAAGAACTGAAAGATTGAAAATTAACTCGGTTCCGCGAGTACACATTGCACACACTTTTCTGGAAAATACTAGGATTCCTAAGGATTATATCTTGGCTGATGATGGACAAGGGTATGTGAGATTGTTTGAAGGATTGGTTCCTGAGCGTTTAGGGATTATGGGTTCTGGTATTGGAATTTGTTGGTCAGGTTTAATATACGGAATTATTTATACTAATCTTAGGAAACAATTTGGCAAACCAGTAATTAGGTATCAAGGTGTTGGCTATGGATTAGCTGATTTGCTAACTAAATCTACAGCTGCTACTAGTTTAGCTTTACAAGCCGCAACAATTTACGATGAGAAGATCCTTTTTGCTGACAAACCTTCAAAAGAAGCAGAAAAATGGGCCGCAGGTATTTCATCCCAAGGTAAATATTATACGGCAAAGCTGACACACGAAATTTGCTATGAAGTTCAACAGCTTATGGGTGGAATCAGTGTAACGGATAACACCCCTGTAGATGAGCTAAGTGACGTAAGTAAAATTGAGGAGGTTATAGGCGGGGCACGTAATATCCAATTACTCCTCATTCAATCTCAAATTCAGAGATTTATGAGATTATTATAACTTCTTTTTATTTTTTTATTCTTTTATTTGCTATGTTTAATAAAAGTACCTTTATTGTATTCATTAAAAGCTATTCTTAATTCTTCTTCAGTATTCATTACAATCGGACCGCTCCAGGCAACAGGTTCTCCTATTGGTTTACCAGAAATTAAAAGAAATCTAACGGCTTTATCTTTGGTTTGTATTAAAACTTCATCTCCTTGCCTAAAGATTACAAGGTGCTCTGTACCAACAATTTCATCCTTGGTTGGATCAAAGATCCCTTCACCTTCGATAACATATGCAAAAACATTAAGAGTATTATCTACTGTGTGTTTGAATTCAGAATTTGGCTCTATAAAAACATCTAAATATTCTGGATCGGTTACGATATCTTGTACGGGTCCGTTGACACCATTTACTTCGCCACAAATGATTTTAACTCTCACGCTGTCATTTACGATAACTTCGGGAATCTGTTCTTGGGTAATATCTCGGTAGCGTGGATTCATCATTTTGTGAGACGCTGGAAGATTTGCCCACAACTGAAAGCCAGCTAAAACGGGGTCATTAGGATTTTTTTTAGGCATCTCTTGATGGATTATACCACTCCCTGCGGTCATCCACTGAACATCACCAGCCCCTATAACGCCCCGATTGTCCATACTGTCTCCATGTTCTACTTGACCATGAAGCATATAAGTAATTGTTTCTATTCCTCGATGAGGATGCCACGGAAATCCAGCTAAATAATCCCTGGGATCATCTGAATGAAAATCATCTAAAAGTAAAAAAGGATCTAACGAAGGATCAGCATATCCGAATGCTCGCTTCAACCTAACACCCGCTCCTTCCATTGTTGCTCTGCTTTTAAGTGTTACTTTTACTTCTCTTATTTTTGACATTACGTTTCTCTTCGATTTGATATCTTTCTGTTTATACTAAGGTTACGAAACAAAATTCAAGTAATAAAAAGTTGTTATTATAAATCATAATACAATTTCACTATAAGTATTGAATTTATAAGAGATTGCTTAGAGCAAATAAGAAAAGATTTGAGAGGATAAATTCCTAAGAATTTGAAATTTCTACTGATTCTTCTCTTCAGTTTCTGATGGTTTTTTTTCAGCTTCCCCTGTTTCTTCTTTTAGATTTTCTTCGCTTTCGCTGTTTACTTCTTTTATTTCTTCCTCTGGTTCTGGTACTGGCTCAGGCTCAGGAGGTGCGGGTTCGCGAGAAATAATCACTTTAGAAAATCTAAGTATATCCTTATCCATTTTCCAACCATCTTGAATGATTTCAATAATCGAATTATTTGGAAGATCATCTCTTTCTATAGAACTCAACGCTTCGTGGATAGAATAATCAAAGAGATCGTTAAGTTTAACATCGATAGTTTCTGCTTTATGAAACTTTAAAATACCAATAAACTGGTCACAGAATTGCTTTAGAATGACTTTATTTTCATCATCGCCCTCCAAAGCTTTCTTAAAGGAATCGTACAAAGGAAGGAAAGACTTTAAAGTGTAGGCTATGTATTCCTTTCTTAAGTTTTGCTGATTTTTGTTCCAGCGTTTTTGAGCGTTTTCAAATTCGGCTTGAAGCCTCATATGTTTGTTTTTCCAGCTTTCACTTTCTTTTTGATGCTTTAAGAGGAGTTCTTTGTCTTTTTTGTTGCTTTCTTTAAGTTTATCATATTTCAAGATTAAATCATCAAGATCATGGTATTCAAGTACTTTTTGTTCTTCGCCACTTAAAAGCTTAACATCTTGCTTTTCCTCTCCCTCTTTAGAATCCTGTGATTCTCCATCCTTAATTACCGGAATTTCTTCGTTAAACGATTCCGCTTCATCTTTATTTGTCGATTCGTCGTTCATTTTTTCTTTATCCTTTTTTTTTCGAGTCATTTTCGCAGACATTACAAATTCTATAAGATTTAATTAAAATACGATTTCAATCGATTCCTAAAAATTGTTAATTTTAACTCGTTAGGGTAATTTTAATAAACTATAATAAAATAAAATTTTTATCATTTTTCGTGATTTATAGATCATTATAAGAAAAATTTAATTTTAAAGATAAATTATAATCATAATAGAATAAACTGAGAAAAAATTAGCTTAATCAAATAAAGTTAGTGATTATTTATTATGAGTGAAGAAAGTAAACCAAAGAAAAAAGAAAAGATTATTGGAATCGATTTAGGGACATCTAATAGCGCGTGCGCGGTTTTAAGCGGTACGGGTCAACCAGAAATTGTTCCTGCCGCCGAAGGACGAACCTTAGGGGGCAAGGCATTTCCTTCGTATGTAGCATTTGATGAAAGTGGTAGAAAAATCGTAGGTGAACCGGCTAGAAGGCAAGCAGTATCTAATCCCGATGGGACAGTTACAGCAATTAAGCGTAAAATGGGCTTATCGTATAAAGCTAAAATAAAAGTAGGAAAAGAGTGGCAAGAATTCTCACCCGAGGAGATTAGCGCAATGATTCTAAAAAAAATTAAAAACGATGCAAGTGCTTATCTTGGTCAAGAAGTTAAAAAAGCAGTTATAACTGTTCCTGCTTACTTTAATGACGCTCAAAGAACAGCTACTAAGAACGCTGGTGAGATCGCTGGGCTTGAAGTGGTACGAATGATAAACGAACCTACAGCGGCTTGTCTAGCATACGGTCTCGATAAAGATACAAAAAATAAACTGTTAAAGATTTGCGTTTTAGACTTAGGAGGTGGAACCTTCGATATCACTATTATGGAGTACGGAGAGGGTGTAGTTGAGGTTTTGTCAACTGCGGGAGATACTCAACTGGGTGGGACAGACATGGATAACGCGATTATAGATTGGGTCACTGGTAACTTTCAAAAGAAAGAGGGGATCGATCTTAAGGGAGACAGTAAAGCTATGATAAGAATTAAAGATGCTGGTGAGAAAGCAAAAATTGAATTATCTACAGCTCTAACCACTCAAATTAATTTACCTTATATTACTCAAAAAGACGGAAATCCCGTCCATATTGAGGTTGAATTAACAAGAGCGAAATTAGAACAACTAATTGAACCAACTTTAAGAAGACTGGATCCAATCATGAAGAGAGCTATTTCCGATGCTAAGATGCCGGCAAGTAGCGTAGACAAAGTTATTTTAGTTGGTGGTCCAACAAGGATGCCTTCTGTTCAGAAGAGATTTAAAGACTTCTTTGGCAAAGAACCGGAACATTCAGTTGATCCTATGGAATGTGTTGCTATTGGAGCTGCAATTCAAGGAGGAATAATAGCAGGTGACGTTGATGATCTTCTTTTATTAGATGTCACACCTCTTTCTTTAGGTGTTGAAACCTTAGGAGGAGTTTTTACTAAACTAATTGAGAGAAATACGACCATCCCAACAGAGAAACAACAAATTTTTAGCACTGCTGCTGATAACCAACCAGCTGTCACGATTAATGTACTACAAGGAGAGAGAGCTATGGCAAAAGATAATATACCCTTAGGCATGTTTCACTTAACAGGAATACCACCTGCACCGCGAGGAATTCCCCAAATAGAAGTCAAATTCTCTATCGATGCAGACGGGATTGTTCACGTCACGGCAAAAGATTTAGGGACGGGTAAAGAAACAGGTATTACAGTTACGGGTGCAAAAGGCTTAACTCCTGAAGAAATCGAAGAAAAGGTAAGAAACGCCGAGCAATTTGAAGAAGAGGATAAAAAAATCAAGGAATTAATCGAAGCTAAAAATAACGCGGACTCGATGATCTACCAAACCAAGAAATTAATGGAAGATAACAAAGATAAAATCGAAGAAGATGAGAAAACTGCGATAGAAGCAGCTCTTAAATCTCTTGAAGATGATATTAAAACAGACGATCTCCAGAGAATTAAATTAGGTATTGAAAACCTACAGAAGTCTATGCATACTTTTTCCGAAAGAATTTATTCGCAACAAGCACAAGACCAATCCTATCAACAAGCAGCTCAACAAGCCCAACAAGCCGCAAGTGGAATGGGAGGTATGCCTCCTGGAGGAATGGGAGGAGCACCACCTGGTGATATGGGGGGTGCGGGTGCTGGGGGAGCATCATATAAAAAAGACAAAGATAAAAAGGATAAGGACAAAAAACGCGTCGTGGACGTAGATTGGGAAGAATCCGACGAGTAATTTCTTGCAATAATTAGTAATAATCCCATTTTATTTCTTTTTCTTATATTTACAGTTTCATGGAATATCTATTTTTTAAAAGTTTATATATCTCTTTATAGATAAGCTAATACCTAAAAAGATAAATTTCATAATTAATTTTATTTAATAGAATTTAAACTTATAAGAGATCATAACGTGGCAATTAGATAATGAGTACGAATAAAAAACGAGATTACTACGAAGTACTAGGAGTAGAAAAGAATGCAAGTGAGAACGACATTAAACTTGCTTACAGGCGTTTAGCGAGGAAGCTCCATCCAGATCTGAATAAAACTGATCCTAAGGCTAAAGAAAAGTTTATCGAACTTCAAGAGGCATACGAGGTATTAAGCGACGATAATAAGAGAAGTAACTACGATAGATACGGTTTTAGTGGCGTAGATGTAGATATGAGTAGTTTTATGAGAGGAGGAATCCCTGGTATTGACGAATTACTCAGATCTATTTTTGGAGGGGGTGGATCCATTTTTGGAGGAGACGATTTTGGATTTGGTAGCATTTTTGGTTCCAGAGGTAGAACAAGATCAGCTCCACGCCGAGAGGTTGGGCAAGACATTGAAGACTTTGTAGAGATAACTTTCGAAGAAGCGATGTTTGGTTCGAAAAAAGATGTGGTTATTCAAAGATTCACGCCTTGCGATGAATGTGAAGGAACTGGAGCAGAGGATCCTTCAAGTATAAGAACTTGTCCTCAATGCGAAGGTGCTGGTAGAGTAAGAAAAATGACCCAATCTGGTTTCGGTACGATAATTCGTGAAGCTGAATGCTATAACTGTAACGGAACAGGTAAAATAATTAAGAAAAAGTGTCCAGTATGTGATGGTAGAAAAGTGGTTGCTGAAACTAAGACTATTCATGTAACTATTCCCCCGGGTATAGAAAATGGTGTTCATTTAAAAGTTCAAGGCGCTGGGCATGTTCCATCGAGTAAAGCCATTCCGGGTGATCTCTATTTAGGTATAAGGATTGAAGAAAATGAACGCTTTATTCGCCGTGGAAACGATTTATTTACTCCTATTAACATCGATATTGTGACCGCAATTTTGGGTGGAGAAATAAACGTTCCAACTTTAGATTATAAAAATGAAAAATTAACCGAAAAGGAATTTAAAGTACCCCCCGGAACCCAGCATGGAACGGAATTTAGAATTAAAAATAGGGGTGCTACTTATCTAAGGGGAAAAGGAAAAGGGGATCAATACATAGTAGTTACCGTTGAAATTCCGAAAAAAGTTACAGAGGAACAGAGAAAATTATTAGAGAAATTCAAAGAGTTAAATTAACAGCAACTACTTATTCTTAAGTCTTTTTTGATTAGTAAGTGTGAGTTCAATAGCTTTTACTTCAGCTCTGGATTTAATTCTTGTGATACGTTGCAAATGTTCTAGAATTTTTTTTTCATTGTAACCCATATAATATAGTTGTTTATAATTCTCAACTGCGCGTTCGTTGACAAATATATACCGTGTATTCAGGAATATTATTAACCATTTTTTTTTTTTCTGATTTTTAGATAACGAGAATAGAATATTCCTAACATCGTCTAAAGGACGCTCTAATTTATTAGAAATTTCTTTGTCGCTTATAATTGGATATTCTCGAATGATTTTTAGAAGTCTTCTCTTAGAAGAAAGTGAAATTAAAAAAGATACTAAGTATACTACGAAAACTATACTTGCCAAGTATATTCCTACTAATCGATTATTTAGGTAGATAATAAGTATAATTCCTAGTGAGACATAGAATAACACTGTCTTTAAATACTTAATAAATCTCGAAATAGGAGTCACCTCACGGTACTTTCAATTAACGGTGATTTTATTTTATTCTGGGTTTTTTTATTCGCAGGAGTCCTAAGGTTTTCTATCGCACTTTCAATGGTTTCAAGTTTTATCGAATATTTTTCGAAGAGCTCGGTAAAACTATTAATATCGATATCGTTATTCTCATAGAGAATCTTTAATTGTTTTATAGTTCGACCAATACCTGCTTTGTTGTTTTTTAATTCTTCTATTTTATTAAAGTTTACCAAAACATCAGCCATTAAATTCTTATAACGTAGATAAGCGTCGAAATTAAGTTCTGTTTGCTTGTATATGGTTAAGTAACTAGTTGTTCTTGGAATAAACGGCGCCAGATTTTCAGGGATGATTATAAGTGGTTCCGGATCTTGAATCTCCAACGCTTCGTTATCGTCTATAAGCTCCGTGTCGTTTTCTATAATATAATCATTTACTATTGACAAATTATTTTTTAAGCACTCTTTCTCAATAGGGTGTAGTGTTTCTTTTAGCATGTTTTCCCATAAATCTTCTGCTTTGTGGTAATAATAATTTGCTTTCTTCTGTAAATTTTCTATATTTTCCACATTTCTTTCCTCAGGTAACAATATAAATAAGGATTTAGCTTTCAAATGGCACGCTCTGCCTATGTCATACTGATATTGAGCTTTATACTGATTTTCCCTGATTTTATCGGATCTCTTAACAAACGCTAATCGTTTGGTCAATGCACTCAATCCTGCTGATAATTTCGCCGCGATTGAATAATTTCTTTTATTTTCTTCACTTGTAGTAGCAAGAACTTGAGCAAATATTCGAGATTCTTCAGAATTTAATTCAAGGTTCTCAACAGATAATGTAGAACCTTTACTTTCCTGTCTAGTACATGCAGCACTGAAATATGCAGCAGTTTTATACATCTTACTACATTCTACCATAGCCACTATTGCATTTTCCATTAAATTTTCTGCTTCGTATTTTTTAGAAAGATTTGAATACGCTTGCGCTAAAATCCATAACACTCGCGAACACTCGAATATTAAATCCCAGATTTTTATTTCTTTTTTATCTAAAGGATCATAGAACGTATTGGAAATATCTAGTTCTTTAAGGATCTTAATTTGACTTTGGGTTTTATAATTCACATTAAGGATTTTTATATAATCTAAAACATAATTAAGCTCAGAAGAGGAGAACTCTTTATTTTTCCATAATGCTTCTTCTAAATTCTTAATTTTATAGTGTAAAAAACGAATTCTTTGTATTGTTTCCAAAGGGAAAAAGGTTTTTAGAATTGAAGGACTGCGTGTCGTTTCTTTTTTTCTACCTGTTTTTATGTTAATTCTAGAACTGGCTCTCTTGGTCGACTTAACATCAATATCCTGCATTTTTTGATAAGTTCCTCCCCTTTCTGGAATTCGCGTTTTAACTGTTAGATCTCGAGGATATTTCATATTTTTTATTTTTGGTGTAAGAGCAACTTTTTTTAGTTTTGAGTCGTTGGGAATTTTAATTTCATTTTTTTGTTTAAGAGATACTATTTCTACAATATCTTCTTCTCTTTCGCGTATCCTCATACTCTCAAGATATTTATTTGCAATTTCGATGTACCTTTTTGCATTCGATATTTCAATACCCTTTTGTCTGGAAATATCTTCTACATTGGAAGAAGCGAGTTTCTTTATGGAATCTAAAGAAATCTTGTGTCGGTTCGTTCCAAATAGCATTAGATCGCAAGTTTTCGTTTCTGCACTTGATACTTCTGGAGTTTTATCTTTTTTAATAATATTTTGGATTCTTTCTCTTGTCCTCATACTCTTTAGATGCTTTTTAGCGATTTCGATATAAGTTTTCGCGTTATTAATTCCAATACCATCAATTCTAATTATATCTTCTACATGAGAAGATGCGAGTTTTTCTATCGAGTCTATTCCTTTTTGCTTCATTCTTTCTGCATTTACTATACCGATACCATTAGCTATTTGCATTATCGAGTGCATATTAATCACATAATATTGACTTCAATACCTATATTATACTTATTCAATTGTTCATTTTAAACTTAATCATCCTTCCGAGGAATTTGTTATAATAAAAATATATTTTGTTATACCAAAAGTAAGCTAGCTGATAACAATCTGGGTATAACTTAAGCTATTCCAAAACTGTTAGTTCTCAATTATATAAATATTAATAAATCTGAGAATATAATCTTCCACATATCCAAATTTTCAACCATATTGTATACAACGCCAAGTGATAAGAAAGATCTTCAGAATTTATTACATGAGTATTTATTAGAAGAAGGTATCTAAAAGGACAGAATAGATAGAGTTAAATTAGATTTCAGATTTCAAAAGGAAAAAGCTGAAATTTTAATTTCACATAAAGATAACAAGAAACTTCAGTTTTTATACTATTATAATTTGATTAATATTTTAGATTTTTTTTCTTCTATTTGTTGCTTATTAATGTTGCTTTTTTTCTCAGGATTTTTTAATTTTTCAATAACATTCTCAATTGTTACGAGTCTGGTTGAATATTTTTCAAAAAGATGAGTAAACTCACTGATATCAATATCATTATTATCATACAAAACTCTCAATTGTTTCAATGTTCGACCGATTCCTGCTTTCTTATTTTGTAATTCATCCATTTTGTTATAATCAACCGAAATTTCTGAGAGTAGATCTTTATAACGTCTATAAGCGTAAAAATTGAGATCTTTTGGTTTGTATTGAGTTAGATAATTAGTAGTCCTTGGTAAAAATGGTGCTAAATTTTCTGGGACTATGATTAACGGCTCCGGATCTTGAAATTTCATGGCTTCATTATCTTCTATAATTTCAACGTCATTTTCTATTATGTATTCATTAACGATTGACAAATTAGCTTGTATGTTTTCCTTTTCATAATTTGAAAGTTCTTTTAAATTCTCTAACATGTATTCCCATGTTTCTTCCGCTTTGTAAAAATAATAATTAGCTTGTTTCTGTATATCTTCAATGCGTTCATTATTTTCACCATCATCTGACATTTTTAATAATAATTTAGCTTTCAAATGACAAGCTTTGCCCATATCGTAATTATATTGAGCTTTTAACTGTTTTTCCTTTACTTGATCATATTTTTTTAAAAAGTATAATCTTTTTGTTAATGCACTCAATCCTGCACATAGTTTTGATGCTATTGATAGGTTTTGTTTTTGTTCTTCGCGCATAGTAGCGAGACTTTGAGCGAGAATTCGAGATTCCTCAGAATTTAGTTCAAGATTTCCAGCGGTCAATGTAGTTCCTCTGTTTTCTTGGCGAGTACATGCCGCACTAAAATATGCTGCAGCCTTATACATTTTACTACATTCTACCATCGCTACTATCGCATTTTTCAAAACATCTTCAGATTCGAATTTCTTAGAAAGATTAGAACATGCTTGTGCCGCTACCCATAATACCCGTGCACATTCAAACATTAAATCCCATATTTCTATCTCTTTCTTTTCAAGGGGATCAAAAAAAGATGGAGTAATATCTAATTCTTTTAAGATTTTTATTTGGCTCTGAGTTTTGTAATTAATGTTTAAGATTTCTACATAATCTACAATAGAATCAAGATCGTTGAATGAGAAATCTTCATTTTTTCGCATTGCCATTTCTAAATGTTTAATTTTAAAATGGAAAAAACGAATCTTTTGTATTGTTTCTGGAGAAAAAAATGTTCTAAGTAACGGTTTGTCCTTTCTTGATTTTTCTTCTTTAATTTTTGTACTATTTTTATACATTAATTTTTGATCTTTTTGCCTTAATTGCTGTTTTATGTCCGTTAATTGTTGCTTTTGGGCTGGTTGAGGTTCAATTTTAGAATTTAATTGATGAGATCCAATTTTTATCATGGGTGGCAAATTCTTCTTTTTTTCAACAAAATCTTTCTTTTTTCTTGATTTTTTTGTTGACTTTTTTCTTGATTTTTTTGTTGACTTTTCCATTTCTGCTTCTTTGGTGGCAATTGTTTCTTTTTTTAATGATATTATATAAGGATTAGTTTGTACTCCAAGCATATTTTTCTCATTAGTTAGTTTCGGATTGTCTAATACTTTTTCCGAAATAGACGACTCCGGTTCGCCCAAAAACTCTTCTAAATTAAGAGGGATTTTATTACTCTCTTTTTTAATGGTATTTTTCTCTCTTTCCCCTACTTTTATATTATCATGATATTCTTGAACAATATCAAGACTCTTCTCAGAGAGTCTTGAAACATCAAATATCTCTTTT
>JABXKD010000088.1 GCA_013375475.1 Promethearchaeota archaeon | reverse complement strand
CTCAGCTCACTACGAAAACGATTTTAAGAATATTCTTTGGATTTTAGAAAAAGCGGAAATCCCTTTAGAATCCGAAACACGGCATGGAGATCCATCTCTTGACTCAGATGATTACCCACTAATAATTGGTGGTGGACCTGTTATAACATCTAATCCTTTACCGCTAAGTGACATATTTGACATATTATTTATTGGTGATGCTGAACCGAATTTAAATGACTTCTTAAGTGTTTATTTGGATTATAAATCACACAATAAAAACTTTAAAACATTTCTTGATAATGCAAAAAATATTGAAGGATTATATATACCGATTCTTAATAATGAAACAAACCGTGTAATTTTAAAGGATTTAGATAAGTCACCTACACCTGCGTATCAATTATTATCTAAAAATAAAACAGATAAACAAGTTTTTGAAGAAAATTTTTTAATTGAGGTTAATAGAGGCTGTCCTTATCAATGTAAATTTTGTATATCTTCTTTTCATAATTCTCCATTTCGAAACAAGAGCTACGCCGAGATAATTAAAGCAATTGAAGAAGGGTTGGAATGCGCGGATTTCGAGAAGATTAGTCTTATAGGATCATGCGTTTCTTCGCACCCTCAATTCTATGAAATCTGTGAGTTTATTCTCAACACAGGTAAATCTCTTAGCATCCCATCCATAAGGGTTGAACATATCACATCCAAAATTATTCACCTTCTTGAAAGAAGTAGTGTGAAGTCAATAACGATCGCTCCTGAAACAGGAAATGAATCTTTAAGGTTTAATTTAGGAAAAAAAATTACAAATGATAAAATTTTAGATGTCTTGTACTTGATAAAAGATTCTAAAATAAAAAACGTAAAATTTTACTTTCTTATAGGTTTACCACACGAAACTGATGAAGATATTGAAGATATAATAAGTTTCTTTCGATTAGTTGAAAACATTGGATTTAAGAAGAATGAACTAAGAGTTAACATAAATCCATTTATTCCAAAGCTTAATACGCCTTATGAGAATCAATGTTCTTTCTATTTAAAAGAAAACATTAATAACTTCAGAATGAAATTTACAAAGTTAACACAAGAGCTAAGTAAGATTTCCTCAATTAAACTTAAATTTAAAAATCCAAACAAGATCATAAATAACGCCAGATTACAAACACTATTATCCTTAGGGGATCGAAGCACAACTAAGTTATTATTAGCTTACTATCTTAACGGTGCGAACATGGGAGCGTTAAGAAGGGCTGAGAAAGAATTGGATTTCTCGATTAACGAGTACTTCAATATGGTGAATGGCGGTTATAAACCATGGAATTTCTAGCATAAATAGAAAAAAAAAAAACTTAATCAATTTTGTTAAATACTCTTTTTGGAGATTTACAAACGGGACATGTCTCTGGAGGTTCTCCTTCGTGTGTGTATCCACATACCGAACACACATACATAGGCTTAACTTCTAAATCCTTGCCATTCTCAACTAATTCTAAAGCTTTCTTGTAGAGTTCGTGATGCACTTTTTCCACATCATTAGCGTAGTTAAATGTTCTTTCTGCGTTTGTATTTCCTTCAGATTCGGCATTATCAATAAATTCAGGATACATAGTACTGAATTCGTAAAATTCACCTTCAATCGCTTCTTTAAGATTTTCTTTTGTACTTTTTATTCCTCCTAAGGCGCGTAAATGATTGTGTGCATGCACAGTTTCGGCAGCAGCAGCGGCATGGAAAAGGCGTGCCACGCCAGGAAGACCCTCTTGTTCTGCTTTCTTTGCGAAAGCTAAATATTTTCTATTAGCTTGAGATTCACCAGCAAAAGCTGCTTTTAATCCATCTTCTGATTTTGTCATAATTTATTTCACATTTTTAGGTTTAGGTAAAATTATGAAAAAAAATATTTTAAGTTGCATTTTATAAAAAATAAAAAAGTCAAATCCAGAATTTTATCGCGAACCAGAAACTAGTATAATAATTAAGAAATAATCTTTTTTTTTTGAGATTATTTGTTGAGGACATCTGTGATTTTCTTAACTGCTTTCTGTAAATAAAACTCCGCCATTCCAAATCTAATTTTGGTGTCAAAAATTAGAATAAGAATGTATATATCACGTATATTTTCAGAAAAAATTAACTCGTTATTTTTCGAAGTATAAAATAACTTAAGTATAGAGTTATTTGAAATTTTTACTCTAAAATCAACTTCTTTTAGAAACCTTTTTAAGCCCATATCATTAAAAGAAGAAAAAATTACTTTACCTCGATTAGTTAGAAGAATAGCTCCATTGAGATCGGCTGATTTTTGGAAATCTTTTAGGAATTCTGTAATCACTCTTTCTTTTTTTAAGTCAAATTCGCTTGAAAAAGGTTCCCTAATAATATCTTCAATGAGATAATTGAGGTGTTCGTCATAAACATATTCTAAATCCGTTTTGATTTTGTTTTTACTAGCATATTCAAGGAATTTTGAATTAATTTTTGAGATTATTGCTTCTAAAAGCTCCAGATTTTCGATTGTACTACAAAGAAGACTATAATATAATTGTCTTTTTTCAAATACAACTAGTTTTATTCCACCGCCCATTTCAACAGTTTTAATTTTATCTCCTATAAGTTCTTTAGTAAAAGACATTAGCGCTGTGAAATAAGATGATATAAGTTGTTCCTGCTCAATTGGGTAAAGATTCGTAAGATTTAATCCATAAATACATATTCCTGATTTATTAAAGATGAAGAGATTGTGTATGTTTAATTTCTCAGGTGTTCTTTTAATCTTTGAGACCAATGCGGAATGATCGGGAATTCCCATATTATTTTGTTAAATTCAAACTATAAAAAGCTCAAACTTTTCACTCTTTTCAGATTAGCGTATGAGTAGCTTATAATTTCAAGAATATTTCAATCGAAAAATGTAGCTTAAATTACCTAAAAAGTAAAACTTGATACTCCACTAAAACATAATTTAAACGGTATGATATTATATCCCTTCTCAAGTAGCTTCTTTCTAATTTGAAGTTCATGTCCCCTTCCAGCTAGTATTATAACTGTCCCCCCCCCTCCCGCGCCGTTACATTTGAATCCTATGGCGCCATTATTTTTTGATATTTTCTCTGCTTCATTTATAAAGGGATTAACCATTAAAGGATGGAGCTTTTTTTGCGCTTCCCAGTTTCTATTCATAACTCTTCCTATATCTATAATATCTGAGTTTATCGCATTTTTCATATTATAAGCGCATTCCTTCATGATATCAAACGAATTTAGAGTATCAACATCACCTTTCTTATAATTTTCTATAACAGCTTTATGCATTTCACTTGAGCTTCTTGAATTTAGATACACTAAGATAAATTGACTCTCTAATTCGAATACTCTTTTCTCTTCAATCGTAATTTTAGCCATTTTTACTTTAGGGTAATTAACTTCCATAAAATTAATTCCACCAAACGATGCTGCGTACTGATCTTGCACACCACTTTCCAATTTTAACTCTTCAGTTTCAAGATTGTGTGCGATTGCGGCGATCTCTTTTGGTTTTAATTGTAATCCCTTGTAAGTTGCTAACGCAGATATTAAAGCAACTGAAACGCTCGCACTCGTTCCTGTTCCACTCCCTGGAGGTGCATCTGCTCTCACATAAATATCTAAACCTCCTTTAATCTTCATTCTTTTGATTGATGCTTTCAATAAATCTAAATCGCCGTTGTATCTAATATCTTCAAAATTGACGATTTCAACAGTTTTTCCTAGATTTTCAGCAATAATCCTAATTGTTTTCCTTCTATTTTCAATGATTCTTACATAACTATAGAGATCAATGCAAAAATTGAACACAGCACCTTCAGGATAATACCAAGTATCAGTCCATCCTCCGATATCACAGATTCTCACTGGTGCTCTTGCTACAATTTCCTTAAGCGCTCTCATATCAAGGTTTTTTAATTTTTTTTTTAATTATGATTTGTAGTTCCTTACTGTTAAAACTTTCATTTTTTAAATCTCAAAAATTCCTAAATACTCAAAATTTTTAAATTAAGATCTGAAGTTTATTGCTTGAGTTTAGAAGGTTTAAAAATCATATAAAACTCAAAGTAGAGGGCCTCTCTTAAAAGTAATTTCTGAATTTCTTTGTTTGACTCCGTTCTAGCCAAATTCTAAAGATAACCATTTGACCATCAATGTTGTGGAGTTTAGATTTTCTTTTTTAGACGGTGAGTAGACCCATAATATTAACCTTCTATGATGTTTTTTCAACTAGATTTAAATAGAAGCTAGCAGTAATATACTTTAAACAACAATTTTTTTAAAACTTATTTAAACAATAAAAGGAGGAATAAAAAATGGCTAAAAAAGCAGCAACAACTGATGTTTTATTTGTAAAATCCAAGGTTCGAGACTACATCAAATCAAAAGGTTGCAATACTAGTGGTGATGTAATTGATGGCCCTGCGCTTAATAGCGCAATTGTAGCTATTCTCGATGCCGCAATCGGACGTGCTAAAGCAAATGGACGGAAGACTGTTCAAGAGAAAGATCTTTAGAGTTAAACTCTTAGTTTGTGAATTTTACATAAAAATAATAACAGTTTATTTTAATAATTTTTATCTTATTTTTTTTTAGAGCAAGAAAATTAATAATTTATCACTGTATATCTCTTTTTAATTTAGAAGAAGTTCAATATATCTAACACACACAATTTACACGACCTAATAGAATAAAAAATTCTTCATAAATCGCCTTATCCTTATTTTTTACATCGTTGAAAGAAATTTTTTATTCTTTTCTCTTCCTTTTAATATTTAATTCAGAATTTCGAATTACTCGTCAGGTTGCGATGTAAATTCCTTATCTATTATAAATAAATCAATCGAAATGATACTTTTTAGCTTTTGTAAACCTTCTTTAAGCTTTTTAACTCGGTTATACGGTCCTGAAACAGCAATGATTTCCAAGCATTTTTCAAATTCTAGATGGACATGCATAGTTGATGTAATTACATCGTAAAAGTGGTGTTGAATATCATTTTTTCTGATCTCGTCCGTTTGCTGGACTGAAGCATATATAGATCCGGAATCGTATTCATGGGTATGATGTTCATCGTCATGATTGATATTCTGTGAGTGTTCATGTGAGACTTCCTTTTCTTGTTTTCCAGTAAAATGTTCATGCATAATAATAATAGGTATACAGCCTACAACATTTCCTGAAGCAAAAGGGAGGTTTTCTTCACTAACCATTAACGAATACATTGCTTTTCTTATGCTATCTGATCTTGAAATACCAATTCTGTTCCTAAATGCCTCAAATTTTTCGTATAAATCTTTAGGAAGAGACACTGTAAAGCGTTTATATTCCTCCATCTTTTACATCTTAAATTTCTTAAAAAAAATTACAAAAATTATTTTTTTATTAAAATAGCGATTGGTACGCTTGCTTCCCTCCACTGGGCTATCTTACCAGAATATTCTAAGTTTAACTTCACTCTTCCGTGATCTCCTAATATTATCATCAAAGAATTATTTCTAAGTTGTTTGTAATTACCTAAAATCCATTTATCAGTACGTAAAATTAACTTCTCAATTAAATCCTCGGGTGTTCTCTGTTTAAGTGCCTGTTGTTGTTTGTGTAAATTTTCAAAATCCAAATAATGCATCCAAGAAAGCTCAAAATTGTTAATTACCTTCGCAGATTCCACCCATGTAGCCATATCCGTTTCTTTTGGGATTGAATGAGTTCCTCCGTCGTATCTATCTATATCTTTTTTTCTCCCTACAAAACATGATTTTTTGCCGTGTTCATTCAAAAATCTTAACAGATGAAAACCATTCGGTTCAAAGTCGAATCCTCCATACATAATTTGATGTAAAACTCCCAGAGTATAAGGATTTTTAGTTGAAAGGAGTAACATTGCTTGAGAATTAGTAATCATGAATTGAGGTTTATGATAAGTGAGTTCAAATAAACCAAAATTATCTATCGCGTTCACAGAAATTCTCTCAATACCTTGATACATATCGACAACCGATTGGACTGGCTCTGGAATGTTTCCAGTAGGAGTTTCAAGCCCTAAAAGTTGAATAATAGTTGCAGGTAACTGATTTAAATAGCATTTTATAGTTTGAAGTTCACTCATAGTTATACAGTAAAAATTATTTCTTAAATTTATAATTATTAAATTGATATTGCTTACAATTTAATATAATATAATTACGATTTATTATTTTTAGTATTGTTAACTTATTTATAATATTAGGTATAAATTTACCTAATTCTATATATGTGAGTAAAATTGATATGAAAACTTTATATATTGACGCGACAAACTCAGGAATCTCTGGGGATATGTTTTTGGCATCTTTATTGAATTTAAATGACGATTCAAAAGAGATTCTTTCAGATTTAAAGGAATTGAAGAATTATTTAAAAGGAGTTTCTGAACTGGACATTGAATTATTAAATGTAAAAAGAATGGGGGTGGAAGTTAATCGCCTTAAAATAAAGATAAAAGAATCCAAAAACCATAGAACTCCGGATGAACTTACTAATGCTTTGGAGCGATTTCTTAACGATAAGCAATTCTCTAAATCAGCGAAGGAATATGCTAGAAGTGTTTTAGAAACTCTATTTAAAGCGGAAGCAGAGGTTCATGGAGATATCGTTAAAAACATCCATTTGCACGAATTAAGCTCTGTTGACACATTGATAGACATACTAGGAGTAACCAAAGCACTAGATAATTTAGGAGGTTTTTCTGGAGATTTTACATATTATTGTGGTAAGATACCGTTAGGAGGAGGGAATATAAAAACTGCGCATGGATTTTTACCAGTACCAGCTCCAGCAACTGTAAAAATTTTCGAACGATCTAAATTAATCGTTATAGGAGGACCAATTGAGAGTGAACTCGTAACTCCTACAGGCGCAGCACTTTTGGTTAATCTAAATCCTAATTATTCTGAGCATTCAAACCAAATGAACATATTAAAGGTATCTAGCAGCACGGGGCAAAAAGAGTATAAGGATTTTTCAAACATTTTGAGAATATTTTATGGTGTACTAGAAGAACCAGCTAACAATGAGGTTCAGCACCTATTGAAAGATTATGTTCAAGAGGTAACCGTATTAGAAACGGCTGTTGATGATGTTTCAGGAGAAATATTAGGAAATTTCGTTCAAACTTTGGAACACGAAGAAATTCTTGATATTCAAATTATACCGAGCATAACAAAAAAAAACCGACCTGGGCACATAATTAAAATTCTATGTGAACCAAAACATAGCTTCGGTTTAATCTATAAAACTTTACTTGAATTGGGTACTTTGGGGGTTAGATTTTATACAATTAATCGAATTTGTATTGACCGAAAATTTGAGAAGGGCACAATTGAAATAAATAACAATATATACGAGTTGAAATTTAAAATCTCTTATATTAAGCTGGAAGACCTTATTAAAGTAATTAATGTAAAACCAGAATTTGAAGATCTTAGAAGAATTAGCGAGCTAGCCAATTTGACAATTAAAGAGATTCTGATTTATTGTCAACCGGAAGTTGAAAAACACTTTAGATATAATAATAAAATAAGTAAATCGTAAAAAAAAGTAAAGAAAAAAATAGAAATTTTTTTAATTAAATGGCTATAATCGACTTGTTTTAATAGTTGTCAACATGAAATTTATTCATAATATATTCGTCTTCAACAATTTCTTTAGAAAAAGCTTTTAATCGGTCAATTTCCTTAATAACATCCTTTTGTTTTCTTAGTTTCCCCAATTCATGGAATACCTCAGCAGCTTCGGTAAACATTAGAATGCACTCGTCGTAATTTCCAGATATTTCAAGATCTTCAGCTAAAAAGACTAAACTCTCAGCAATATCTAGCTTCTTTCCAATCTTCTTTTGAATTTTTAAAGATTGATATGAGAATTTTAATCCTTCAACATAATTCCTTAGTTTTGAATGAGTTCTTCCTAAACTTCTTAAAACTATTGCTTCTTCGTTTTTAAGATTATTATCTCTACAATGTTGTAAAAAATTGTTAAGGAACAGCAGCAATTCTGTTTTATTAAGTTCCTTTGCTTGATCAAAATGCTCCAGAACTTTATCAAAACGCTCTAGAGCATTAAGAACATCGCCATTTTTAAAAAATTCTTTAGCCTTCTTAAAATTTTCAACTGTTGTGACCATTGGTCTCAACTATATTGTATTCGTTTTTTTTTATAGATTTTAAAGAATTAGTAATTTCAATAATAATTATATTGATCTATCTATTTATACTTTTACATACGAAGAAAAAGGTGTAATAATATTAAAAAATGCCTTAGTTTTTATTAATCTCTATTTGGGTTAATTATGGATAAGTTTTATCATATCCTTAGCCTAGAATAATTCAAATGTGGATTTAAGATAATAAATAAATCGATTCAATTTGAGATTTTTGGTGCGGTGAATGATAAAAAAAATAAAAAAAAAAGGATTTTTTAAATTAAAATATACCTAAGGGCATAAGTAGGGGACCAAAAATGCAAAGAAGGCCAATTCCTATAGCATAGATTATCAGAACGATTTTAATTTTATCTTTCCTTTCTGGAAGGTCGTACACATAAAAAGCCCCTACAAAGAAGTGAAAATACCCTATGAGAAATATTAGGATAGGGTTGTACCAGTTCCAAAACACATAATGCCATACTAAATAACCTCCCATATTCAATAGAATTTCTACAAAGACAGAAAAAATTGTAAAGCCGATAGCCATAGCCCATCTATTAGGTAATCCAAACATTTTCTTATGCTTATCTTCAGGAAGGAATTTGGTAAAAACTATTCCAGCAATAGAAAACATAAAGGCTATTTCTATATTCCATCCAATTAGAATTACATAGGCACTTGCTCCCGGTGTAGTCCAAAACGCTGAAGTATCAGTAAAAACAAAAACTAATCCGTTCCATATTTCATTTATAAGATCAAGCCCTAACAATGTTAATCCAGCAAAGACGGTGCTCCAATTGTTAGTTTCTCTTGCTTTTTTGATCTCAACACCGTAGATATATAAAACAATAACTAAAAGAGTAACAACATACCATCCTGTTTCAGGATTTAATTGTCTTAAAATCGATAACGCATCTCTTGAAGCATCAGTACGTCCCATAACATACACTTAATTTTAATAATTAAATTATTTATAATTATACAAAATCTTGGTTTTACTTATAAAAATTACTTTCTCATAATAAACCGAACATCCTTCAATACTAGATTAAAAATTTGAAAGATGATACTACTCTGCTATTTTATTTGCAATTAAAGCAGCAGACGCCCCTGCTCCAAATCCGTTATCTATATTAACAACTAACAATCCCGGCGAACATGACTGTAACATCGTTGTTAACGCACCAATACCTTTTTCTCCTAAACCATAACCACTAGAAATAGGGACACCAATTACTGGAATGCTCACAAGCGCAGCAACTACTCCAGGTAAAGTTCCTTCCATACCAGCACATACGATAATTACTTGAATGCCCTTTTTAATCATTTCACTGAGAGGTGAAAAAAGACGGTGAATTCCCGCAATTCCTAAATCATAACTTGAAATCACTTCGCAGCCCATTGATTCAGCAATTACTTTAGCCTCTTCTGCAACAGGAATGTCTGAACTCCCAGCTGTGATTATCCCTACAATTCCCCCTTTTTTTTCAAATCTATAAGTTTTTTCTTTAATTATCAAGATATTAGCTAATTTGTTTACGTCAACAGAATAAAGATCACTATTTTTGAATTCTTTTGATATTAGAGGAACTAATTCATCTCTATACCTGGAAACAATGGCAAACCTATTTTTTTTTAAAAAAGAGTAAATTATCTCTAAAGTTACTTCAGGTGTCTTGTTTTCTGCATAGATAACCTCGACGATACCAGTACGTACCTTTCTAAAGATATCTAATTTAGCAATTTCTCCAACTTCTTCAATAGCGTTTGCTTTTAGAAGTTTTTCTGCTTCTTCGAGTGAACACTCTTTTTTTAACAACCGATTTAATATTTCTCTAATATCATCCATTCTAAATCACCGTATTACACTTCTTAAAACTTTAAGTTCAAATCTCTATATTCATAAAAATCTTTCAGCCTTAATAAATTTAGAACGATGTTCTACATTTTTTTTGATTTTTATTATAAAATTAGGTTGAAAACGCTAAGTTTTAATATTTTTATCAGATTTATTTGAAATTCACTAATGTGTGAGTTTTTATATATATTAGTTTACCTATTATAAATTACCTTAAATTCAAAAATCAATATTCAGCAACATCAAACTTATGCTGTTACCCTAAATTTCAATATATTTAGGATTAAAATTATAAGGAGGAGATTAAATTTTCAGATATAACAATTAAAAATAATATTGAATATATCCAACAAAGGAATGAATTTGACTACTTGAAGGCTTTAATAAATTCTTTAGGTAAAGGCAGATGTATTGGAATTTTATTGCACGGACCTCCAGGAACTGGTAAAACTCTTTTAGCGACATCTCTCGCTAAAGAATTCAATTCTTCATATTTTATTATCGATGGTTCCCCTGACCTCGATAGAAGAGACATCGAAGGGAATTGGGAGTTGTTTAACGGTGATACTAAGTTCAATCAGGGACCATTAACTAGAGCTATTGAAGACGCTAACAACAATGGGATAAGTTTTATTGTTATAAATGAAATAAATGCGATCAGAGAAAGTGAACAAATTTCGTTAAATTCTCTACTCTCAGAAAGCCACATCAATTTGATTTCGAAGGGATTTGAAAGGTATAGTTTAAAAGAAACAAGTAAACTTGTGATTATTGGAACAATGAACAAGGGTGTAATCGGAATTAATAAACTTCAAGAAGCTTTTGAAGATCGATTCTTAGTCTGCCCCGAAATAACATATCCCACAAAACAGAAAGAAATTGAAATTGCTGTAAAATTATCAGGATGCAAAAGTAATGTCGCTGAAACGGTAGTAGACGCTGCTAGACAGATAAGAAAGCAAGCAATTAAAGACTTCTCGATAACAAAAATATTTTCTACTAGGTTAATTGTCAACTTCTGTTTAATCGTGTCAAACATGTCTCCAACCTATTTAACATATAATATTGAAAATATTATCATCAATAAGCTCGGTGAGAACCAAGAAGAAAAGAAAAGCATCGCAATGATATTAGATGGAAAACTCTTTGAAGACAACCTAAGGAAATATTTGGTCCCAAATTCTAAAACTAAACCCGGTATAAATAAGGATTTAGTTCTACCGAGAGCTCCAGAAGCTAAAATTATTAGCAACTTTAAAAGCAAAGTGGAAAAGTATGCGTTTGAAATAGGGAACGGAAAATTTAAAAATAAAAGCGGAAGTCTTATGTGGAAATTTTTCGAGTGGTTTTGGGATCATCATAGAACATCCTTAAAAGATTACATACAATTAACCGAAAAACTTGGATATCATAAAGTTTTTAAGGAAACCACAGGACATATCCATCTTTATAATGGAGAAATAACATTAGCATACATAAAGTGGTTATATAGAAATAGAAATAAGGATTTGATGGATTTCATGAGGCGCGTTTGCCCAGTTTTAAATTAATTTAATAAATTTTGTTTAAATAGTAGTGTGGTGATCAATTTACCGGTTTTATATGACCTTTTCGAAAAAGATTACTTCTCAGATTTATTTGCATTAATTAATATAGGAAAGAGAATCAGTGGAAAGAACGATATTCATATCGAATTTAATCAGAATTCACAACTTACTTTTACTGATGGAAAGTTTATATACCTACCAAAAAGAATCAAGGATGATATAGCTTCAGCCCAAGGATTAGTAGCTCACGAGAGTGGACACATAGGCTATGGATCGTTTGAACTATCTTTTTTAAAACTCGTTGACGCCCTTTCAAAAAAATATGACTTACCATATTACTTCACAAAACAAGTCATTAATGTTGTGGAAGATGTAAGAGTTAATGCTTTAAATAGTGCCAAATTCCCAGGATTCTATAACAATTTACGAAAATTTACATTACAGCTACTTCCCGATTTAATCCTTAATATGAAACGTTCTGGAGATTTGCTCATTTATATCAATTTATATATGGATAACTTTAAAGAATTTCAAAAAAAACCGAAATTTAGAACTCGAAACATGAGCGATGAGGATTGGCGTGTGATCTCAACAGCAAAAAAGTTTCTCCTAAAAACATTAACGCCCGCGTCATCAATAATTACAATTGATCAATTATGTAAAGTTCTAAAGAAGTTTTATAAGAAAAAAAAAGTAAGCAGGGAAAATGTATCTCCACGAGCAACTAGCAATAGAGTGATAGCTGAACCAGACTATGACGATTATTCAGAATCATTTGAAGAGTGGGATTACAATGAATCTAATCAAATGATGGAAACGAGAGATTCTGAAGATTATTTAGAAGAGCTTAACAATTCAGATTTTATGGAAGATCCTTGCCTTTACGAGGATTCTGGTGAGATTGATTACCATAATGGTTCACCCATGGATCAAGAGCCTCTAATAAATCATTTTGAAGAATTTATTGAACGGGACAAGAAACTAGAATCATCAGAATTAAGCTCAGCAAGTGAAAAAGTAATTGAAAAAATCAAGGATCTGGATCTAAACACAGAAGACATTGAAAAATTAATAGAAAAGGTTGAAGAAGATTTAAAAAATGAAGCTACGGAAAATGAGATTAGTGAAGTTAATGAGATTAATCAATTTGATATAAAACAAGATTCACTCACGCAATCAGACATTAAAGAAAAAGAAAACTTATTACAACAAGAAAACGAGGATCAAAATTTAGGAGAATTTGAGAATTTTAGAGCAGTTTTTAAAGAAGCAGAACTAAAAGACAATAATTCCCAAGGATTTGATAATTTCATTAAAGAAATTAGCGTTCTAATGTCTGAATCCCAGACTGCAATGGAAGGAAGGCTTTTGTTAATTGAGAATCATGATCAAATTTTTGAGGGCGAAAGAAAGATAAGCGATGTAAGCATTGAAAATGAAGATATGAGATCAATAAATTTAAGTTACAATGAAATCGTAAAGACGCAATGCAACATAATAGCCAAGCTGAAGTATCTTTTTCGAGATTTGAGAAACCAAAATGATATTGACACCTCTCAAAAAAGAGGACGATTAAATAATAAGTTTATTAAAGCAGTTACGAGCGATTTTAAGTATGATAAATGTTTTACCCGTAAATTAAACCAAAAAGAATTAAAAATTTTATTGATGGTGGATATCAGTGGAAGTATGGCAGGAATCAAACTGGAAGCAGCAAAAGTTGCTATGGTCATGTTATGTGAATCTCTCTATGAAATTGCCCAGTTACGTATCGTACTCTTCACCGGGGAATATGATGCATTAAACATTCATTTAAAAGACTTTGAGGAATATCCGGATATTAAGAAATTTGATAAATTTGGACGCCATCACCGTATCGGAAGCAACCTAGATGGCGTGTCTCTTAAGCATGAAGCTGCTAAATTGGAAAAGAATGTTTTAATTCTAGTTATTTCTGACGGTCAACCCGCAGGTACTCAATATGGTTTGAACGACGCTATGAAGGAGATTCAAGACGTTAGAAAAAAATTTAAAGTCTACGCTTTTTCAATTGATGCTAATGGAGAT
>JABXKD010000087.1 GCA_013375475.1 Promethearchaeota archaeon | reverse complement strand
TGCTTTATTTAAGTTAAATGCTTTACGTTGTGCTTCTTCATCTTCTTTAGCAAATGCAGTTATAAAATTACCAATAGCACCAAGTGCATCACCAGCCATTTTAATTTTTGCTTGTTCATTAGCTTGTTTAGCTTGTAATTCTTCTTTTGCAAATTTTTGATTTATATCTGCAATGGCAGTTTCTTGATTAAATCTAAGTTGCGTAGTATCTTCACCATACTGTTCTGCTAATTCAATTAATCTAAAGTATTTATCTTGTACTGCTTGAGTAAGAAGTCTAATTAACTCATCTCCGAAAAGTTCAATCTTGTCTGGCAGCGATAATATAACTACGATAGTTTCAGGCGTTTCTTCCTTGAGTCCAGCTCTTCTTTTTTCCCTCTTAGAGTGCGTCAAAAATTTCTTCCCAAAGAAAGTAAGCCCTTTAAATTCGAGATCTATGTGGTCTAATGCGTCAGATTCGTCTAAGGTCAAAAACCAAATAGGATGATATTTAATCGGGCGCATAAATGTTTTGTTATTTCTATATTGATCATCGGGGTAAATTAATAAGGGCATATGCCCTTGAGCTTCGTCAAAATACATTACATAGACTATAGCTAAGTCTTCAAAAGGATTTTTTTTCGATGATGATGGACCAAATAATTCAGCCAAGAAGGAACCCTTTTAATCGATTATTTTCGAAATATACTATAGAATTAAAATAATTGTTTGTCTAAAAGTTTAATTAAAAAATATGTATTATTATTAATATCATTTTTGAAGTGGGGATTTATGCAAATAACAGATATTAAAACATATGTTTTAAAAATGGATTTTAAAATTAAAATTGGAAGTATGCCGAGACTTCAAGCAAGTGGTGTTTATACAAATATCAAGACAGACGAAGGAATTGATGGTTGGGCGTTAACGCACTGGAATTTAAGCAACTTAGCTCAAAAGCAATTTATCGACGAAGCCTTGAGAAGGCTAGTTTTGAACAAAGATCCTTTTATGGTTGAGGAAATTTTTCACGAAGTATATCAAAACACTAATAGAATTATGTTTGGAATTCCTCAAGCCACTTCTGCTATACAGATTGCATGTTGGGATATAATGGGAAAAGCAACTAACCAACCGATTTATAAATTACTCGGCGGTCGAAAAAGAGAAGTTAAATGTTACGCTTCTATCTTACGAGCTTATAAACCCAACCCTGCGGTCAAAACTGTTGAAAACGCAATAAATCCAGAATTAGGTGGTTTTAAGGCGGTAAAACTACGAATTGGAATGGGGGTTAACCAAGACGCAGAAATTTTGAAGGAAGTCAGAGATGCTTTTCCAGATATCGATATTATGGTTGATGCAAATTCTGCTTATCAATCTGTTAACGACGCTTTAAAAGTAGCAAAAATTTGTGATAAATACGATGTTTTGTGGTTAGAAGAACCTATACCGACAGATAATTTGAACGGATTAGCAAAGATAAGAACAAATTCTCCAGTACAGATAGCTGGTGGTGAAAATGATATGGGCATCTTTCGGTTTGAAGATATTCTCTCGCGAGATTGTTTTGATATAATACAACCAGATGTTACCAGATGCGGTGGATTTTTACAATTGAAAAAGATTGATGCTATGGCGGAGGTAAAAGGAGTTCAATGTATACCCCACATTTTTGGATTTGGACATATTTTAGCAGCTAATTTGCACTTTATCATGGCTTCACGATGTGAATGGTGTGAGTTTCCTTTTTATCCAGAGGAGTTCCAATTATTTGAGGAACCAATAAGGGTTAAGAATGGAAAAGTGAAAGCCTTAGAGAATCCTGGATTAGGTGTAGAGATTGATAAAGAAATGTTTGAAAAAAATGTTTTAAAAACTTAACAAATGGTAATGTAGAAGCACATTTGTTTTTCAACAATTCTGCTTCAGGTTCTGAGCAAACTCCTCAGCATGTTTGAGGTCTTCAGCATTAGGTCTACCTTTATTCATTCCCCCAAAATATTTCATGAAACTATTAGTGTTAAAACCTTTACAAGCAAATTCATCCATGATTAAGTAACCTTTAGATTGCAGTTTTTCCCTAAGTAGTGAGTGATCTTCGGCGACTTTAGCTTTTCCTGTTATTGCACTGGTAGAAAAAATGAATGCTTTCTTGTTGGTGACTGGTGATAGTTTATCGGCAAGGTCAAGCAAATCTTCATGGTGTTTTGCACCATATATCCCCGAGCCAAATCCTAGTAGACCATATTCTTGAAGCTCTTCAGGGTTTATTTGCTGTGGCGCTTTTATTTGTGCATCAAGCACTTTTGCGAAGACCTTAGCGATTTTCTCAGTATTTTTGTGATGATATGAAAGCAAAACCAATAGACATTTCATTGGTAATCTAGCGTTCTCTTATATTTAAGTCTTGTTTTTATTCTATTTCTACGAATCCTACATTTTTTAACTTATTTTAAAACAAACAGAGCTTCGATTCCAATCATTTTTCATTATTTCAAATAACTTTTTGTTTATTACATCAGTTTTAATATTATAATACAAAATAACTTATTTAGTAGTAATAGATTTAATGTAATATAAGACAAATGAGATTTGGAGCTCTTTTAATACATGAAATTTGGTAGTAAGCTAGAATTGAGTTTTATCCCCTCTTCCTATTGGAATGAGCCCTTAAGTGGATTCAAATTAAGTTCCGAAGGACCAGATTTGCCTAAAGATTCTAATTTTTTTGTTTTATGGATTCCTTCAAATAACTCAGAAGACATTCTTTCGAAGCACATAACTGAAATCTTTCCAAGGATACCTGTTAACAAGCTTATTAGCTGCAATATAAAATTGGCGTTTCCTCCCTTGGAAATAGCAGATAATTCTCAAGAGAAGAGTTCGTTAAATTTCTATGAAATATCACTGTGTATAGCAAAAATCATACCTATTGGTCCTGCTGTTAAGTTACTTTTTCAAATGGAAATTTTAGATAATGTCGATCGTGGAATAAAGCATTATAGCAATTCAATTAAGACTTGGTCTTTTCTAACAAAATTAGTGTTCGAACTATTGAACAAAGGGCAGTTCATTCCTAGCTTGGAAACCAACAAAAATAAAGGGTATAATGGTAAGTGGAATTTACTACTAAAATCTCAAAACGATAAAGATCGACTTCAAACAATATTGAAAAGAGCTTCTTGGTCGGCTTTTTGTATTCCCATAAATTTCATTCAATTTAATGGGGGATACAAAACTAATGGATTATGGCACCCATCCTATTTATTTTCATTCTTTATAGATACTATTGGAGATTATCTGATACGATCAACATTAAATAAAATGAAGTTCCGTACTTTTAACGAATTTTATAGTAAAGAATTAAAAAAAGAGGACAGTTCAGACTATAGGCCAGGTTGGGATTATAAATTCCTAAAATCCCTTATTACGAAGGATTCGAATTTTAAAATACAATCATTCCATGAAACTATTTTACCAGCGTTGATTAAAAATTGGACTCAATCAGGGAGAGGATTTACGTTAAAGCATGGTTTTGTATTCAACTTAGAGTTAAAGTATCCAGAAACTCCAAAAAACGATTGGCCGTTAGTTTTTTATGTTTCCTTTCAAGATAGAGCGCAAAATATTCCTTTACACAAACTATGGGAAGAAAACAACCAAAAGAAACTAGAAAAACTAAAGATCATTGATAGTAAAGGGGAATTTTTAGAGATAATTTTAAGAGCTATTGGTACAGCTTCAAAAGTTTTCCCCCCCATAAAAAGAGCTTTAGTAGAAAAGCTTCAAGATGAAATTTCTCTTACTTCATCTGAAGTCATTGATTTTCTAAAATACCCTAAAGATTTATTAATACAAAGTGGATTTAACGTCATTCTCCCGGAAGTCTTCAGAAGAGATGGCAAACAAAGGTTATCAGCTAAACTCATTATTTGTTCAAACAGTAGTATTAAAACAAAAGAAGGTGCTTTCCAAAGTTTGCCTTCAATCTTCGATGTTCATTCAATACTTGATTTCAAATGGGAGGCAACAATCGAAGGAAAAAGAATTTCGGATGAAGCATTTAAAGATTTAATCAATTTAGATGAACCTTTAATTAACATGGATGGAAAATGGATCTTAGTAGATCCACAATCAATAGCAGATTTTAAGCAATCAGAAACCCCTGAGTTTGAAAACTACATGGATGTGCTTAAAGTTGGTTTGCTTGGGAAGATACAATTACGGGAAAATGGCACTGAATACGATGTGATTATCGAAGGAGAATTCAACGATATTATCAGTAAATTACAGACAGTAAAATCTTTTGAAGATATTCCGTGCCCATCATCATTTAACGGCACTTTAAGAAATTATCAACAAGAAGGTCTCACATGGATGGGCAACATGACAAAGTTCAATTTTGGATTATGCTTAGCAGATGATATGGGTCTTGGTAAAACTATTCAGGTGATCGCCTTCCTATGCTATCTTAAGAAAAATTATCCTGAAAAGCCTGGAAGCGTAATCGTTGTATGCCCAACATCAATTTTATTTAATTGGCATCGAGAAATAAAGAAGTTTGCCCCCGATTTAGATATATTGCTCCATTACGGACCTTCTCGGATTAAGGACGCATCAGACATACCAGAAATTATTAAACCACACAGAATTATCCTCACATCTTATGGAACGCTAAGAAACGATATAGATTTATTGGAATCTATCAATTTTAGCGGAATCATCGTTGACGAAAGCCAAAATATAAAAAATTATACTTCACAACAGTCTAAAGCTATAAATAAGCTCAGAGGGCAATTCAAAATCTGTCTAAGCGGCACTCCAATTGAGAATCGTTTGCTCGAATTATGGTCACTATTTAATTTCTTAAATATTGGTCTTCTAGGGAAGAGAAAGGAGTTTCAAAACAGATATATCATCCCAATTGAACGCTTTCAAAATCAAGATGCCATTGAGAAATTAAGGTTAATCATTGCGCCTTTCATCTTACGACGCGTAAAATCTGATAAGACCGTCATTAAAGATCTACCTGATAAAAACGAAATGAAAATTATCGTCGATTTGACCGAAACGCAAGTTAAATTGTACAGGGAACTCGTAGAGAACACTCTGAAAGATATTGCCGATATATCTTCAGATATAAGAAAAAAGAGGGGAATAGTTCTAGCTCTATTAGTAAAACTAAAACAGATCTGTAATCATCCTTCTCAATACCTGAAACTTGATATGGAATCATTAGAATTAGAGAAAAATTTGCAAGAATTCGTATCTCAATCACAAAAGTTAGAACGACTGATCGAAATGACCGATGAGGTTCTACTGAACGGAGAAAAAGTTTTAATATTTACTCAATTCACTCAAATGGGAGACATTCTAAAAAGTGTCCTTGAGCAGAAATACAACTTTGAGATTCTCTACTTCCATGGAGGGGTACCAGAAAATAAAAGAAGGGAAATTATTGATCAGTTTCAATCAAACGATTTAGAAAGCCCTCCAATATTAATTTTATCGTTAAGAGCCGGTGGAACGGGGTTAAACCTTACTCAGGGAACAACAGTTATACATATAGATAGGTGGTGGAATCCCGCAGTAGAAGACCAAGCAACAGATAGAGCTTATCGAATTGGTCAAAAATCGATTGTAAATGTGTATAAATTTATTACAAAAGGAACAATTGAAGAAAAAATCGACAATCTTTTGGAAGAAAAGCGCGAATTGGCTGATGCGATTGTAGCTTCTACAGGAGAATCTTGGATTTCAGACTTAGATGATGATAAATTACGGAATTTGTTAAATTTAGGTGATTGAATAGATGGATGAAAGAAAAAAATATCTCATGGATAATAGGAGAAACAAGAAAAAAGATGTCCCTAAAAGAAAAACGGAATATGAAAAAGAAAGAACCCGCGAAGAAGTTGAACAAATTAAAAAAAATCTAATCAATTATGCTAAGACGCCTTGGGGAAGAGATTGGATTATCTCAAACCTAAAAATTGGGCGTCCCTTCAGAATGCAGAGAGGAATTGATTATGCTAAAGATGAGGAGCGTATTGACAATTTCTCAATAAGTACGGGCCAAATCTTTGCAACCGTACAAGGTACCGCTCCTACACCTTACCGCGTGAAAATAAATTTTGAAATTATTCCGGATGAAACATGGGAAAAAATAGTTAAAGAATTATCTACGAGACTAGATTACATCATCGAATTATTAGAAGGCTCTCTACCTCAAGAGATTGTTACAATCTTTGAAAACAATGGATATTCCCTATTTCCAGATGCAACTCAGGGATTAGATTCAACTTGCTCTTGTCCTGATAAAGCAATTCCCTGCAAACATATTGCTGCTGTAATTTTATATCTTGCTGGTGTGCTAGATTATAATCCATTCTTATTATTAGAGTTGCGAGGAAAATCTAAAGAAGAAATTCTTGTGGATCTTAGTTTATCACAAGCAATAGAGAGTAGAGATGAATCCGAAGAAGTTTCTCTTAAGAATAACATTGAATTTAAATTTAATGTTCCTAAAATTTACATCGAAGATATAACCAAACTCTATTCTGGTACTGATGAATATACGATTGGATTTGATATAAAAAAGCCTGGAAAGATTATAGAAACTTTAGAGAACTTAGGAATTCCCAAAAATATTGAGAATAAATCCTTTGAGATCGTTCTAAGGGAAATCTATCGTAAAATTACATCAAAAATACATGAGATCTCTTTAGAACTCAGTTAATGATAAGAATTAATTGTAAACCACTTTGAAATTTAACACTTGGTTTTATAAATCAAAAATGGAGATAATATTATATAATTGCTATAAGAAAAATAGAGTGAGAATATGCGACCTATTACCGAAGAAAAATTCGAATCAATTGTAGAATTTATAAAAGAAAAGAAACTCGATGTTCTAATGATAACTGATTACGAAGATAGTCGGAATGTTAACTTACAGTATCTTTCTGGTCATCCTACCGACGCAACGATATTAATAAATTCAAGTGGAGAAACGATCTTAATACCATGGGACGTACCTTTAGCCGAAAAACATTCGGAAGTTGACGAAATTATAAATCCTGCTAATTTCAGCTTCAATCCATCTCTAGCAATAAAAGATTTATTTGAAAACCGCTGGAAAAAATCTTCAATTACAATTGGGGTCCATTCAATGACTACTTATGGATTAATTGTAAAAATGAAAGCAATAATGACTGGTATTAAGTTTTTTGAAGAACCTATCCAAATAACGCAACTTTTCGAAAAACTGAGATCTACCAAAACAGAATTAGAGATTAAGAGATTATTAAAAGCAGCGCAAATTGGAAATAGAATTATCGATGATATCAAAGATTTCTGCATAAACAATCCTGACGGTACAGAAAAAGATTTATCGTTTCTAGTGCGTAAAAAAATCGGAGATTATGGTGGTGATGATGTAGCTTTTGAACCTCTTGTTGCAAATTCTTCACGAGCTCATGAAATTCACCAACATCCATTTGCTAGTGATCAGAGATTTGGTTTACCAGGGTTAGCTTTAATCGATTTTGGGGCAAAATTTCAAGGATATAACAGTGATATTACAATTCCGATTACTTTTGGTAAATTATCAGACGAACAGAATAAAATGCGTGAATTAGCGATCAAATCCTACGAAGCTGCCATTGAAATGATTGACATGGATGTACCCTTATGGAAAATCCATGACACAGCAGAAACTGTACTTAGGAAAGGCGGTTATCTCATGCCTTATTCTTTAGGCCATGGTTTAGGGTTAACTGTACACGATTCTCCATTTGTAACGCGAAAACCTACGGATGAGCATTCAAAAAAACATTGGAAAGAAGAGACAATTCAAGATGGAATGGTGTTTACGATAGAACCTGGAGCTTATAAGCAAGGATTAGGTGGTCAAAGACTCGAAAACGATGTCTTAATTCGGAATGACAAAGTAGAAATTATTACCAAATCAGAACCTTTGAACTTTTAATATTATTTTTTTATTAATCTCGAGAAGTGTATTTCCAGTTAATATTAAACTGAATGTAAGTAAGAATTTCATAAACTAATATGATTACTACTCCTAAATTTAGAAAGACGGTTGAAGTTAAACCAAACATTAAGGATCCCGTCATTCTACCGCTAGACATTATTGCTTGAAAATACGAAAAAGGTTTAGCACTGTTTTTATCCCTTGCTTTGTAAGATATCAAATTCATTATAAGTGGATAGATCATACCCTGACCAAAACCAGAAATTGTTAATAGAAGTGCTAAAGACCAGAGATCATTACTCAACATAATCAAAAACCACGAAAATGCAACCACTGCAATCGATATCATGAGAAGTCTTGCTATTTGTTTATTTTTGGTAAAGGAAAATATCATCGTAGCAACCATTTGGGTAAAAAGTTTGATCAATGATAATAAAAATACCCAATAAAGTTCTTGATGAATTAGATCGATCTTAAGTGTCAGGAAAATAGTCATTACTCCATCTGTTGAAGAGTGTAACAGGAGAACAAGTAAAAGAGAATAGAGAGGAAGTCTAGAAAGCCTTGATGTTATGCTTAATTGTCCATCTCTGATGAGTTCGTCATTAAATTCTTTAATTATAGTTTGTTGAGAATCACTAACACTACTTTTATCAGTTTTGAAGATTTCGTTGGTGTTTTTTACAAATAATAGAGCAATAACGACGCCAAAGATTAATCCAATAGCGTTAAAATAGAATACGGAATAATTTGAATTAAGTAGATAAACAATAATCGTTCCCGCTAACATTCCAAAAATAAATCCAAAGTTCCAACTGAAATTGTAGCCACTCATGTATCTTTGTTTTAATCTTAATCCCCCAAATTTCTGTGTAAAAACACTAATTTGTTGTATTGTTGGCCAAAATAAACCACTTACACCACCATCTATAAAAAAGAGGAGTCCGAAGATAATTAGATGAAGATTTGAGGTAATAGGGACTAAGTAGAAGAAACTACATCCCAATCTAATGAAAAGAATAATTACTATTACATTTCTCTGACCATATTTATCTGAAATATGCCCGAAAGCTAAAGTAAATATGAGGAATCCCGCTGAAGCCATACTAACCACGATTCCTCCTATCCAAGGAGCATAATTTAACTCAGAGATGATATTATTAGATATGGCAGTACCTAGACTTCCCGTCGTAGATGTCATGATAATTTCTAACAAGAAAAAAGGAAAAAATCTTTTTAACGATATAGTTAGCCTACGAGTCTTAGAATTTTTTAGCACATTCTCACATCTTTAAGTTAATGTCTCTTAGCGTAAAGCATATAAACGCCCATGAGAGAAAAACGGCTATCTAAGCCTTTCTTTACCTGAAAACCCTTTTCTTCTAACATTTTCGACAATTTTTTTAGAAGATTTTTTCCCCCTTGAATATGTTCGTGAACCTCCATGGTGATTTGATGGATTTTTTCCCAATCAGTTTGGTTAATCCCTGAAAGTACTTGGAATTCATAGTTCTCAGCGTCGATTTTCATTAGATTTATGGTTTTAATATCATTTTCTTGAATAATATCTGAGATCGTTCGCAATTTGCATTGTACTAGTTCAGCTTTATATAAATCTTTCAATATTTTTTCAATAATATCTTTTCGTTTAGACTCTGGGATTGATTCTGCACCCTGAAACCAATCAGCAACGGTTTCATCATAATTGAGAAGATATTGCTCCACTTTAAGATCCCAATCAAATTCAATAATAGCAGAATCGGCACTCACATTTGGGTAATAATGAATATGTGTAATTTCCTCTCTTTCAGCTAACCCAACGTTGTAATTTTTGACTTCAGCTGGTAAATTCTTGAGGTTCTCCTCTAAGACATCAAATATTATGGGAACGGGCTCAAAAGTAAAAATCTGTAAATTTTTCGCCTGCATTGCTACATATCGAGAAAATAAACCGATATTTGCTCCAATATCAAAAATGACATCATTATCATTTACTTCAATATCGTGGCGAAGATATTCATTTTCAACATAGATCTCATCGTATACATCAAGTGCAGTTAATTTATCTATGTATGAAATGACTTCTCCATTTGGTAATGTAAGCTTTTTCATAATGTCACTTCTATTCTAAATCGCTTGATGCATTATGAAAATGTGCCTTATTAATAAATTTTAAATTAATTTTCTAATTATCGGGTTTATATCTTAATAAGATTTATATCTACTACTATAATGCATCTTTATCTATTAACAAAATTAAGAAATTAAGAAATATTGTAATTAACTTCTAAATTTCTCTTTATTTTCTATTTACGCTGAAAAATTGCGAGATAAAATATAGTAAATTAGGTTTGACTAAAAAGTTTAAATATAATACATGATATTGATTCATTAGAGAAAACTACTTTCTTTAGTTAAAAAGTATTGAGACAGGAAATAATGTCACTATTATCTAATATTATTTTCCATGGATTCATTTTTGCTATTATACTTACGATATACCTACTATTTATAATGGCTAAATTTAGCCCTCGTATATGGGGATTTAGTGATTATCCTAAGGTAATTACTGATAAAGTACCGCCTCAAACGAAATCTGAAAAGAGAAAAGGAGAAATTCTCTCTATTCCATTTTTCCTATTTGGTCTTATCTTTCCAATTGTTTCAACTTTAATATTAAGGGAACAATATGGCGGAGAAATCGATTTCTTAACAGCTTTTCTTAATATTTTTGGAATTTTAATGTTTGGAAATATTGCTGATTTAGTTATTCTTGATTGGATTATTGTAGGTACAATAACACCTAAATTTGTAATTATTCCTGGAACTGAGAACATGAAAGATAGAGAATATAAAGATTTTAGGATTTCTCACGCCAAAGGTCATATTTGGGGAACTCTCTTAATGGCTGTTTTAAGCTTGCTAATAGCGTTTATTATAATATTGTTTTAAAACTCTATTAATAGAAATACAATAAGAGAATAAAAGAATTTCGAGGAGAAAAAAAATGGATGAGAAAATTGAAAGAGACTCTAAAAAAGAAACTACATCTGAGACAAAAAGTCTACTATTACAGGCAACCGGAAAATTTACGTTTATATTTATTCTCCTTGGGTTATGTTTCTTTCTGTCTGCTGGTACCATGCTATTTTGGGAGGCATGGTTATTTATTGGAATATTTTTTGTAATGCTACTCATAAATTTAAGATATATGGTTAAAAATGATCCAGATCTTCTCAAGAGGAGGCTAAAAAGAGAAGAAAAACGAAGTGAACAAAAAATAATACATAATGCTGCAAATATCATACTCTTGATTATCATTCTGTTACCGGGGCTTGACCGAAGATGGAATTGGTCTTCAGCACCGATCTGGTTGGTGGTCGTCTCGGATGTTATCTTTGCTTTAGGATATTTAATGCTTTTTCGCGTTTTAAAGGAAAATAGTTTTGCTAGTCGTACTGTACAGGTTGAACTAAAAGTTCAAAAAGTTATTACAACGGGACCTTATTCTTTTGTAAGACACCCGATGTACACATCCATTATTTTGATGTTCGGTATACTACCTTTAGCTTTGGGTTCTTATTGGGGATTATTACCTTTACCAGCTTTAATCTTGTCGATGATACTCAGAATTCGAGATGAGGAAAAGATGCTTAGAGAAGAATTAGAGGGATATAAGGATTATACGCAAAAAACAAAATATAGAATTATACCTTTCATATGGTGAATAATAAGTTTTAAATTAATTTTCTAACTATTGGTTTTATGTCTAAAGATAATGACTGGTATGAAGTTATAAAACAGAAAGATTACCTATATATTATCCGAGAACACCTTGACGAGATCGATCCCCGATTTCTTACAATTTATACCAATATTTATCTTATTCTTGGACACGACAAAGCCTTACTGATTGACACTGGAAGTGGTATCTTCCCTATTAAACCCCTTATTAACGAATTGATTGAGAATCGAGAGTTATTTGTAATTAATACGCATTCCCATTTCGACCATAGAGGATCAAATAATGAATTCGAAACGATTTATATCCACGATAACGAAGTGAGGGTTGCTTCTTTGCCTTTTGACATTTCAATGCTAAAAGATTCGCCTAAAGAGATTGTGAATCGATATTCTGCCATAGGATTTGTATACCAACCTTCTGATAATATAGAACCATTGCATGATGGAGATAGATTTGAATTGGGAGATATCTCAGTAGAAGTAATCGACACACCAGGTCATTCGATCGGATCTATATCCCTTTTGACTAGTAAGGGTGAATTATTCACTGGAGATACTGCTCATTACGGTACAATGTATCTCCCAAAAAGAAAAGAATTTCACATTATTCTAAAAAGCATATCAAGATTAAAGGAATTGTGTGATGCCGACATAGTTCAAGAGATCTATCCCTCGCACGAACAGTGCCCCGTAGGAAGAGAATTACTCGATGATCTATACGAAGGGATAAGTAATATTGACAATATTTGGGATACAAAAAAAAGAAATAAGTTTTTAGAAGCTTGGATTATAGAAGACGATAATTTTAAGTATATTATTTAACAAAATAAAAAAGAGTTGTTATTTATTCATAGTAAAGTCGAAAAAAAATCTTTAAATGAGATTTGGTTCCTGACAAACGAACAAAAAGCAATTGAGGTACTAGCTGAAGTACCGGGAACTGTATTTGAAACATTAATTAATAATAAAATTATTGAAGATCCTTTTTATGGACTAAGAGAACATGAAGTCTCGTGGGTTTACGAATCAGGGTGGGATTACAAAACAGAGTTTGATTTGAGTCCTGATTTTCTAAATCATAAACACATTCTACTTCGCTTCCATGGATTAGATACCATATCGGAGATTATTTTAAACGGTGAGAATCTGGGATCTACAAATAACATGTTTACCAGATACGATTTTAAAGTGAAATCAAGGTTAAAAGATAAAGACAATAGCTTGATTATTAAATTTAAAAGCCCAACCTTGACTGCGAGAGAGGAAAAAGGAAAAAAAGGGTTTGACTTAAACACTGGCTACGCTGCGATTCCGGGAGTACCCTATCTCCGTAAAGCACAGTATTCCTTTGGATGGGATTGGGGACCTAAATTACCTGATATAGGAATATGGAAACCCGTTGAATTATTTGGATATGATGATATTAGAATTGATTCTTTTTATGTGACTCAAAAACTGCATTATAATAAAGATGTAGACAATATATCAGATCTACGAGAAATAACAGATTTAGGAGTTATGTCAGCCGATTTGCTATTTGAAATAAATTTAGAATCTGATTTATCTATTAATGAAATGGAACAATATAGTTTAAAAGTAGAACTTAAAGCTCCGGATAGTAAAATTACGACTAAGGAGATTTCTATCAATAATTTAATTCTTCAAGCCGAATTTAGCCTTGAATATCCTTATCTTTGGTGGAGTCATGATCTTGGTACACCTAATCTATACGATCTTTCTGTTACAATTAATAAAAATGGGATAATCGATTCCGTTAAGCAAAAAATGGGCGTAAGAGAAATTCGTCTAATACGGAAAACTGACGAATGGGGAGAATCCTTTTATTTTAGATTAAATGGTGTTCCTATATTCGCAAAAGGTGCCAATTGGATTCCAATCGATTCGTTTATCCCACGAGGAAAAAAAAAGGGTCTTTACAAATCAAATTTAAACAATGCCAAAGAAGCTAATATGAATACGTACAACACGTGGG